>NZ_JAQFWV010000022.1:0-48515 GCF_056175805.1 Halohasta sp. A2
TGTTGCTGATCTTGATCGTATCGGATAAAATTGAACGTCACGGGTGAATCCTTACGCTGTACAGGATTTTCTGCTAGATAAGGTCTACGTCATGTGAGTTCTCTGCCGATATTTCTTGGACAGGCTCAGAGACGACCGATATAATGTCGACAAAAACTCTGACAACGAGCTCGAAGATACCGAAACCATCGCCCCGTCCATCACGGTGGAAGCAATTCTCGGATGTGGGATCCATTTCGGAAAGGAGTTCGGTGTGACAAACTCCGAGCTTCCCGAACAAATCGTCAAGAACTAACTGTCTTTTACCCGTTCGTCGGATTGATTGTTCTCACAACGACAGTGTCGACTTACTCGTCCGATTCGTCTTCGATAACTTCGCTCGACAGCACCTTCAGCGGAATGTTATGGAGTTGTTGGCCGATCTCCTTGCGAGCGATGCGACTGGCGTGTTCCTCTCGTTCGACATTAAAGACGATCAGTTCGAGTTCGAGTGCCACAAGCGCTTCGTCGGCGGCGATAAACGCGGGCGGCAGCTCCTCTCCAGACGGGGAGGTTCGGGTCCCCATCTCTATTTCGACGTAGTTGAGATCCGGGTTGAGCATTTCTCCCGTCTTGGAGATCGCGATCCGGACGGCCTCGTCAACGGTCTCGACATCGTACACCGGCACCGCAGCCTCGACGACGACTCGGCAGTCCATAGTGTCTCTACATAGCCTCGCAGGCGGTATGAAACTTCGCCTACACTCTCGAAAAACGGAGTGTCACCGTAGCGCAGTCTATCAGTTTCCACCATTTCGAAGATAGTGAAACACGTAGGTCTGTGCGTACCCCGCATACTCCCCACCGAAGCGCTCGCGGATGGCCCGCGACGTCGACACATACCCTCCAGAGTCACAGTCGGGATAGTAGTCCGCGATCGCCGTTTGAATCCACGTATCGAGCGGGACGGCCTCTGTAAAGCCCAGCGAAAAGAGTAGCACACAGTCGGCGACCTTATTTCCAACCCCAACGAACTGCGTGAGGTACTCGCGGGCGTCTTCGTAGTCGAGGTCGACCGCGTCGTGTGGGTCGACCTCGCCGGTTGCGATCATCTCGGCGGTGCGCTGGACGTAGGGCGCACGGTAGCCCAAACTGAGGTCTCTAAGCTCGGTTTCGGTTCGGGCCGCCAGTTGGGCTGGCGTCGGAAAGGCATGGTAGCGCCGACCGTCGACCGTGCGTTCGTCGCCATACGTTCGGCTGAGTCGGCGCTGCATACCGTGAATCCGTGCAACACGCATCTGGGCCGAACAGATAAACGAAACGAGACAGGGAAACACCGGATCGCGAACGAGTCGCATCCCGCGGTACTCCTCGAACGCCCGTTCGAGAAGTGGATCAGCGGGCAGACTTGCCTCAATTGCGGCCAGATCGTCGTCGAGCCGAAGCAGGTGCGTCAGAATCGCGAGGGCATCGGTCGTCGACTCCCAGTGAAGCTCTCCGTTTTCCTGTCGGACTCGAACCGGAATCTGTTCGTCGGAGACGCCCGGAATCGGTGAAACGACCGTTTCGTACCACGCCGTGCCGCCGTGGGTTTCTCCAGTCGCGTACATCTCGCCGTCGGCTCGGTCCCAGAGGTAGCTCTGGCCGCTTTCGACGGTCGACTGGAGATCGAACGGCCCGGCTAGATCGTCGACTGCAATCGTGCCCTGTTCCATTAGCTGTACCAGGCCCGAAGCCGATTTTGGCCTTTCGGTGTGGCCCACAGACCTTGTTTGCACCGAATGCAGAAGTCGGTGACCGTCGACCGAAGTCAGTCGACACGCCAGGTAAAGAGGGTCTCGGCGACGTAATTGAAGCCTAATCCGGCACAGATGCCGATCCCGTTTGCGACCGTCGGCCACAGGTCGACCCCCGCGATTGGAAGCGTGAACGAAAGCGGGCTCGTCAACACGAACAGCACGACGAAGCCGACCGCGAGGCCGACCGCGCGAACCAGATGCGACCGTCCCCAGCGTCGACCGAACGCACCGAGGCCGTGTTTGCCGTTTTCGGCGAACGTCCAGCGATCGTTGACGACGAACATGGTCGAAATCGATAGCTCAGCGCCGACCGCTTTCGCAGCCAACGGGCCCACGCCGGCGGCTGTCGTCAACAGCCCAACAACGAGCGTTTCGATCACTGCGCCGACCGCGCCCACCGAGAGAAACTTGCCGAAGCGGGCGCGGTGGACCAGCGACTCGATCGGTCTATCAGTCGTCATTGACGGTCCGTTCGATCAGCGTCGACTGGTCGGTCGACTCGATATGATGAAACCGCGGGCTGGTCGCGATGGCGTCGACACGCCGCCGAATATCGACCAGCGCGGTTCCGAGTTCGACCGCCGTCGACACTGGATCGACGGTCGATTGGGGATGATCCTCCCAGACGACCGGGACTTCGGTGATCTCGTAGCCGAGCGCACCGGCCACCGACACGAGTTCGAGGTCCCACGCGAAGCCCGCCTCGTAGCAGTGGTGGCCGATCTGCTCCCAGGCGTCGGCCCCGAGGGCTTTCGCGCCACACTGATAGTCGTAGCACTTGGTCGGCAGCAGTTTTCGTGCTGAACTCGCGAACACATCTCCGAGAAAGCGTCTGACTATGGTCTGGTGGTCGACGACCTGCGCGTCGGGATGGCGCCGCGATCCGATGCTGACAACCGCTGTCGACTGGCGCACCGGCTCGATAACCGCCGCCAGCGACGAAGCGGGAACCGAGCCATCGGCGTCGGCGAACGCCAGCATGTCGGTTTCGAGGCTGTCAAAGCCATTCATGATCGCTCCGCCTTTGCCCCGGCGATGGGCCACGCTGTTGAGTTCGTCTACGCGTGGTTCGAATGCTGCGAGCAACGCGTCAGTCGGTGCGTCGACTTCGAGACGAATCTTCGACGGGCCGATCGCCTCGCGAATCTCGTCGATATAGCTCGCTAGCGCTTCGTGGTCGGGCTTGTAGGCAGGGATGACGATCCCAACTGACGTACTCATATGTGGAGGGGGTTGGGGACGGCGAGGGAGGTTGGCGGACAGTCGACTGCAGAGCCGTCTGGCTGACGGGGTGAGATGGCTCTCGGATCGACAGCACTGTCAGGCATCTCTCGGAGGACCGTTCGTACCTCTGAGTGACGCCGTTGGTAGTGTTAATTCTATTTCCGACTCAAACATACAGTTTCGATGAACTGGTCATCGACACTGGTCGGCTCAGTCAGAATGGGGTGAGTCGACTGAGGATCCACTCGGCTGGCGGCTCGTCGTATGGCCACTGCCCGCACGTCTTCTTGTAGAGGCTGCCGCCGGTTTCCTGCTCGAAGTACTGCTGTTTCAGCCCGAGCCGATAGTGGCAGTACTCGGGTTGGCGCTGTTCCCAGTAGATCGTCTGCATCGACGGCCAGCCTTCGGGATCGTCGGGCAACGAGTCGTAGGTCGGCACCGCTTGGTTGGCATACGCCTCATCGAGGGCCGCTTTGAGCGGTGGATCCGAGACGATCGGTTCGATGAGACTCAGACTCCACAACGCGCTCAGAACGACCACCACGACCACGGTCCCCGCAATGAGTGATTTTCGAGTTGGCGTCGACGCGTGGGCGACGACGATCCCGACACCCACAGCATAAAAAATGAACAGCAATATCAGTTCGATCGCGCCCTGAAACTCGAGGAACAGCTGGAACGAGTAGCCCACACCGCCGACGGCCACCCACCAGTAGGAGCTGACCGATTCGAACAGCCCGCGCGCCCAGCCGTAGGCCGCCAGCGGGACGATCAGGGCCCCGTAGCCGAACTCGAGCAGGAACATCAGCAGTCGACCAACCACCGTGTAGCCCTCGACGCCGTAGATCGGTGCCAACACGGTTTCGACGAACAGCGCCGTCGCATGGCCCTGAACGAGGAACGGCAACACGGTCAACACGGTGACGGTGAGCCCGCCAGCGATCGTTCTCCACATGGCGTTCCACCCGTTTCGTTCGAGGTTCATCGCCACGACCAGCAGCGCGAGCGGCCCGGCGAGCTGCCAGAAGCCGGCGGCCATCGCCCCGACGGCCCCGCTGAGGAACGGCCGGTCGTCGACGGTCAGCACGAGCGCGGCGACGCCACAGCAGAAGGCGAAGTACTTGGGTCTGAGCCCCGCAAACGCATACCCATACACCGAGGTCATCACGAACATCGACAGTCCGGCGACGAGGCTTGCAACCCCATCGCCAGTCAATTTGTGGACGAGCACACCAACCAGCGTCACCCCAACGACAACCGTCATCACGGTGAGCGTAATGCTGAGCACGTGGAGTACAGCCATATCTCCGAACGAAACGAACGCCAGTGCGACCGTCACGAAGTAGACCAGCGGCGGCTTGAGGTCCCAGATGTCGACGTAGAGATCCTGGCCGTTGAGAATCGACCAGCCCGCGTGCTGAAACAGCGCCGAGTCCTTGTCGATGTAGAACGGTGCCTCGACGAATGTGAGGGCCGTCACGACAGTCACCAACAGCGCCGTCCCGATCAGTAATACCTGAAACCAGTAGGTCTCTAGGGCGTCATACAGCGATCCGAGGCGTGCAAACGGTTCGGAGTAGGTGTGCACAGACAGTGAAAAACGTCACAGCGGGTCATAGTATTCGTGTTATATTTAGTGTAAAAATATAGGTGAATAATGTCGATGCATATGTCAACAACCCTCGACCTGTCGGCCTAGCGGTTTCGGCTGACGGGGAAACTCGTCACCGTGGGCTGTTCGTTGAACCGCGTGAGGATCCGCTCGTACAGTTCGTTTCTGACGCGCGTGCCGCGTCGCGGGTGGACGACGTATCGGAGGCGGAGTTCGACCCACGACTCGCCCTGGGTGACGTTCACCGTGGGTCGATCAGTGACTTCGAGGTCGACCGGTGTCTCGGCGAGCCGTTCTCGAAAATCGGCGATCTGAGCTTCCATCTCCTTACCAACGACTGTGTGGGCCTCCTCGATCATCACCGTCGAGGCCACCTCGATATCGGTCTCGTAGGAGACCTGTATCGGCAGTTCGTTCCAGACGTATTCGGAGCCGCCACCGCCGAAGTTGGTGACCTCCGAGTCCAGCACCGTGCTGTTCGGGACGGTCACCACCCGACCCGAGGGCTGGTTCGTCGAGACCAACTCTCCGCCGATTTCCCAGATCGTCGAAACGAGGACGTCGACTTCGATCACATCGCCTTTCGGCTCGCCGATCCGGATCCGGTCACCGACACCGTAGGGCCGTTTGGTCATGATATAAAACCAGCCAAGCACCGACAGTAGCGGCTGTTGCAGCGCAAACGTGATCGCAAAGCCAACCACACCCAGCGAGAGCAACACGCCAACCCACTAGTCGGTGAGAACCCCTAAAATGGCGACGAGCCCGACGACTCGAAACACGAGCTGAAGGACGTTGCGGACGTCGTGCGCCCGTCGTTTCGACGCCGTTCGCAACAAGAGGCCGCTCACGAGATGGTACAGCCCCCAGAGCCCGACAACCAGTCCTGCGGCCAGCAGCCCTTTGGCGACCACAACGGGGGTTTCGACGCCGCCAATCGTCGACGGACCGACCGTCGGTTCAGCGGTCGAAACGACCACGCCCGCGACTGCGAGGCCCGCTCCCGCGACGACCGAGCCGAGGCCGACAGATCTGTTCACAGCCGAGGATAGTCACCGGGGCTGAAATAGCTCGGGATCCCATTGGACCACCGCTCACTCGCGTGCGATCAACACCGACGTCTCGGCCGACCGGGCGACGCGCTCGGTCGTGCTCCCCAGGAGGTGTTCTTTGATCCCGGCCCGACCGGTCGACCCCATGACGATGGGGTCGCAGTCGTGCTCAGTGCTGTAGTCGACAATCGCCTCGTGTGGCACGCCTTCGAGCATGACGCGCTCGACCGAGACCGAAGCCTCGCGGGCAGTCGACTCGGCGGCGTCGAGCGCCTCTTGGCCCATCGAGCCCAGGGTGTTGGTCAACTCTGGCGCGCTGGTTCCCTCGCCGGAGGCGACCATCTCGGTTCCTACGTCGACCACGTACAGTAGGTGGGCGGTCGCGTCAAACCGCCGGGCAATCGCGACACCCTGATCAACGGCGAGACCGCTCGCCTCGCTTCCGTCGGTCGCAATCAAGATCTCGTCGTACATGGGCCTCCCACCGTGCGGAATCGCAAAAAACCGAGGATGGTCTAACATCGATGATGGTCGACCGAGACACCCCCGTCGAACTGGAACGGTTACTGTACCGACTCGGTGTCGATCGGATCCTCGATATCGCCGAGCACCGCCTCGTGCAGGTCGGTGACAGTGACCATTCCAAGAACCTCACCGTCCTCGAACACGAGCGCGAGTTCCTGGTTTTCGGCCTGGAACTGATCGATCGCGTCGCTGATGTCGACGTCGGGCGACAGCGTCATCGGTGGGGCCGCGACCGTACTGAAGTCGACGTCTCCATCGGCCAGTTCCTCGCGGTACCGCGCGAGAATCGGAAAGTAGACGATCCCGTGAAACTCGGTGAGCTCCTCGCCGACGAGTGGATACCGCGTGTGTGGGTTGGTTTCGAGCCGTCGGATGTTTTCGTCGGCGTCGACAGCCGTCGAGAGCGCGATGATCTCGTCGGCCGGGACCATCACCTCGCGGACGGGTTGTTCGCCGATATCCAGCGCGCGCATCACTTCGTCGTGGCGTTCCTCGGAGAGCCCGCCCTCGTCGAGCAGCGAGCCGAGCTGGTTTCGCAGGTCGGCCCGCGTTTCGATCACCTCCTGTTCGGTTTCGAGCCACGCACCAGTCATCTCGATACCGAACAGCCTGAGCGTCCACTTGGCGATCGCATCGCCGAGCGTGATGATCGGCGAGATCATTCGATAAAACCAGTAGAGCGGCAGCGCACCGTACCGACACACCATCCGCGAGCGCTCGACGCCGAGATACGTCGGTGCCTGCTCGCCGTGGGTCAGGTGGACGAGATTGATGAGCAAGAACGCGAGAATCGCTCCCGAACCGATCGCCGCCAGCGGCGTGTCGACGAACAACGGGTCGAAAACAGTCACCAGCGCGGGCTCGGCGACGATCCCGACGGCGATGCTCGATGCAGTAATCCCGACCTGACAGGTGGTGAGATACAGTTCGAGGTTGTTGGTCATCTCCCAGGCGCGTTCGAGCCCGGCGCTCCCCTCGCCGATGAACTCGGACTCGGTGAACTGTCTCGCGCGTGTGAGCGCGAACTCGATGGCGACAAAAAAGGCGTTGGCCAGAATGAGCAACACGCCGGCGACCAGCCGGCCGCTGACCTCTGCTGGAGGCATCATTGTCGGTCGACAGACGGCGTAAACTCTCATGAAACGTCGGGCCACAGCTACCGTTTCGGTACCGTTCGACCCTCTCGGTCACTCTCCGTTCACGGTCGACATTCAATCTGTGTGACTACTCTCGAGTTCAGTGCTCGATCAGCGAATCTCGATCTGGGTCATCGTCCCCAACCGGGTGGCGATTTCTTCGTCGAGTCCCTCGCTTGTCACACGCCAGGTCCAGTTGCCATCGGCAGTGCCGGGCGTATTGAATCGCGCGTGGCTGTCGAGGCCGAGCAAGTCCTGCATCGTCGTAAACACGAACACCGCATCCGAGCGCCAGACCGCCTCGATGATCGACCAGTTGATCTCGTTGCCGTCGACGCTCAGGTTGTAGTGCAGACAGTCGCGTTGGCGCTCCGAGAGTCCGTTGTAGTAGCCCGCAAACGTGTCGGTGTCGTGGGTCGACGTGTAACCCACCGCGTTCTCGGGGTAGTGCATCGGCTGGTGTTCGTTGCCGCCCTGACACCAGTCGGCGTACTGCGGCACCCGCATGCCGGGAAAGCCGAACCGATCCATCAGCGCCTGCAGTCGGGCGTCGGGAAAGCCCAGATCCTCGGCGATGAAGGGGAGTTCGCCCAATCGGTCGCCGATGGCCTCGAAAAAGGCCGCGCCCGGTCCGTCGCGCCACTCGCCGTCGGCCGCCGAGTCGGCGTCGGTGGGGATCGCCCAGTATTCGAGAAAGCCCTGGAAGTGGTCGAGGCGGGTAACGTCGACCTGTTCGAAGAGTCGATCGAGCCGCCGGGCCCACCAGTCGTAGCCGGTTTTCGCCAACTGCTCCCAGTCGTAGAGCGGATTACCCCACTTCTGGCCGCTGTCGCCGGCGTTCGGCGGGACACCCGCGACCGCGGTCGGTCGGTTGCCCTCGTCGAGCTGGAACGCCTCGGGGCTCGACCAGACGTCGGCGCTGTCGAGCCCGACGTAGATCGGCACGTCACCGACGAGCTTGATTCCCGCCTCCTCTGCATCCTTTTTAAATGCTTGCCACTGTGTGTCGAACCAGTACTGAATCAGGGTCCGGTACTCGATCTCTGCTGCGAGTTCCTCGCGGGCCTTGTCAAGGGCGTTTGGATCGCGCGTCCGGATCGGCTCGGGCCAGTCGACCCACGCTACACCCTCGTGTTTCTTCTTCAGCGCGCGAAACAGTGCGTAGTCGTCGACCCACGATTCGTTCTCGCGGAACGCATCGAGCGCCGCCTGGTCGTCTTCAGTTGCCGTTTCACTGAACCGTTCGTGGGCCATTCGGAGTTTGTCGCCCTTGTAGGCTGCGACTGCCTCGTAGTCGACCGCGTGAGGATCGAACTCCGGGGCAGGTTCGAGATCCTCGGCGGTGAGCCAGCCGTCGTCGACGAGCTGGTCGAGACTGATTAGCAGCGGATTCCCCGCGAACGCCGAAAACGACTGGTACGGCGAGTTGCCGTGGGCTGATGAGGTCGGTCCGAGTGGACAGAACTGCCAGTACTGCTGTTCAGCCTGTTGGAGAAACGAAATAAACTCGCGTGCGCCGTCGCCGAGGTCGCCGATGCCGTGGGGTCCCGGCAGTGAGGTGAGGTGTAGGAATACACCGCTCCGTCGATCGAATTGCATACCTCCCCTCTCGGACCCCGTACTGTCAAGCGTTGCGGTATTCGGCGTGTGATACAGACGGGCCGTCGACTACGGGTCGTTGCTCATAGCTCCGAAGACGGCGTCTGCATCGGCTGGAACGTCGAAATCGTGGTAGTGTTCGCCTTTTTCGTTCGAGAGAATATGTAGTGCGGCCGCCGCTCCGTCGCCCGCGGAGATGACCGCCTGCCACTCCTCTGTGCGGACCATTGCACCGGTTGCGTACGCTCCCTCGACGCTGGTCTCCATCGACAGGTCGACGTCGACGACGCTCGTCTCGTCGTCAAATGCACAGTCGAGCGACTCGGCCAGATCACGGTTCGCACCGGTCGCGAGCACGACGTATTCGGCGGTATACTCGCCGTCGGCGGTCTCGATGACGAACCTCGACTCGGTTTCCGTAATCGAGTCGACGGTCACACCCTGATGGCGCTCGACACCGAAGCTGTCGACCTGGTTTCTGGCGGTCTCCATGAACGCCGAGCCGTCCTGCGAGCCGATGCCGAGATAGTTGAACAGGTGGGCCTTGTGCATCCACGTCTTGTCGCTGTCGAACAGTCGGGTGTCGAGACCGTTCTTCTGGGTAAACAACGCCGCGCTGAGTCCGACAGGTCCGCCACCGACGACCGCGACCGTCGACTCGGAGTCTGAGTTTTGTGACATAGTTCCGTCTGTCTCATAGATTCAAAGCCAGCTGTATAATACGTAGTGTCCGCACACTGTGATGAGGTTCCGAACAAACGCAGAGCTACGATTCGGAATTGTTCGCAGAACTACTGAAACGTTCACCCGGCCACCGAATCGGTAGCCGGGCGGACGCGTAACCGTGCCGACCCGGGCAAAGTCGGCCGGTTGGTGCTCGATAGTCCGGGCAAGGGCCATCGAGCGAGAGGGATCAGTCGTCCGGGCAAGGCGACCGATCACGTTGCCGGTTTGTCAGAGGCACCCCGGCATCTAAACAAGCGGTGGGTTTGATCTTTACCTCACTGCTTGACTACCTCCGTCACCATCTGACCAAGGTTTATATATGTGGCGGTTATTTATATGACGTATGTCAGACGATGGTCGGTTTGGGTGTCGTTGTAGGTGAGACCAGAATGGACGAACTCGATTCAGGTGGCGTAATTCGACTTCTTACGAAACGAGAATCCATCCTTCGTGCGGTCGACGGGGGCGGCTTCGGGAAGCGTGAGCTCGTCGACCAGCTGTCGGTTTCGCGGTCGACGATCGATCGCGGGATTCGCGAGCTCGAAAACGCTGGTCTGCTGGTTCGCACCTCGGAGGGCTACCAGCGCACGCTGTTTGGCGAGCTCCAGTTTGCGGAGTACGAACGCTATGAATCGAAAGCGGCCACGCTCTGCGAGGGCCAAGCGCTGCTGGCCGATCTCCCCCCGGAACTCGATCTCGATCCGATCGTGCTTTCCGATGCCACAGTCATCACCGCCAGCCAGTACGCCCCGCATCAGCCGATCTCGGCGTTCTGTTCGTTGTTTATCGAGGCTCGGTGGGTCCAGACCGTCTTTCCGGCGGTCTTTCCGCAGGTGTTGGATCAGTGGGTCGAACTCAGTGACGACGAAACGATCCGCGCCGATATCGTTCTGCCAGATCCGGTGGTCTCGGAGTTAGTCGCGACTCACACCGACCGTTTCAAGCGGCTTCTCGACGAGCCACAGTTCGCACTCCACCAAGTCGACGAGTGTCCGCCATTCGGGTTGGTGATTGCTGAAGACGAGTCGACCGCTACGGCCGGGCTTATCGTGATGGGCGACCACGGTGGTGCGCGCGCGTTTATCCAGTCCGAGGCCGACGAGGCAGTACGATGGATTCGCGAACGCATCGACCACCAGTTGATGCAGTCGATGCCGCTGTCGACGCAGTCTGCCGAGTAGCCCAGAATAGAATCTGTCAGACGGATGGCGGTCGACCACGAAACCTTAATATCAGCACTCCCAACCAGTTTCCTATGGACGGGACCCCACAGGAGATCACGAGTCTTGTCGGTCGTGAAGTCTACTCGAACAACGGTGTATTCGTCGGCGAGGTCGAAGACGTGCAGCTCAACCTCGACCAACAAGCAGTTACGGGGCTGGCTGTCGGCCAGCTCAACGGCGAGCTATTTGCCGACAGCGTCTCGCCGGGCAAAGGCGTCATCATTCCCTACCGATGGGTCCGAGCCGTCGGCGACGTCATTCTGATCAACGACGTCATCGAGCGACTCAAACAGCCCGAGGAACCCGAAGAAGCGGCCGTCTAACTACGATCCGTTACTGCTGTCACTGCCCTCGACACCCATCGCCTCGAAGAGTTTTCTCCGGACAGCCTCTTCTGTCAGTGCGAGCAACGTCTCGCGGTTGTCCTCGCTGGTCTCGATACCGGTAAAGATGCCGAGCGGTACCTCGACGCTGCCCTGTTTGGAGTGGCCGACGACCTCGCCGATCTCAGCGAACGCACCCTGGAGTACGCTCCCGATATTGATTCGGATGTCTTTCGAGCGCGCAGCGACGATGATCTCGTTGTCGACGATGCCGAACACCGCGCTCGTGGTGATCCCCTCCAGATCGAGTAGATACTGCGCCGCTTGTTCGAGCGCCTCGCGACCACGAATGAAACCCGCGGTCGAAAACAGGTGACTCCCTTGGACCTCGCGGTTCTGAATCGCCTCGGCCAGCACGTCGAGCGTCTCGGGCGACATCGAGGGCGATTCGACCTGTTCGAGCGTGTCGTGGTTGGCGAACGGATGCAGATAGGCGGCCGCAGTGAGATCGGCTGGTGTCGTATCCCGCTTGAAATCCAGGGTTTCGGCCCGAATTCCATACAGCAACGCAGTGGCGACTGTCTCGCTCGGCGAGAGATCGAACTCCTGGAGGTATTTCGTGAGGATCGTTGACGTCGACGAGACGTTGGTTCGAATGTCGACGAAATCCGCCTCAACTTGCTCGTCGGGCTCGTAGTGGTCGATAAGGATGTCGACATCCAACTCGACGCTTCGATCGCCGGATTTCATGTTGTCGACCAGCGCGAGCCGTTCGTACTCGTCGATATCGGGGGCCTCGTCGGTGGCTACCAGTTCGATACCCAGCAGGTTCACGAACGCCCGGTTTTCTTGGTGGCCGATGTCACCGTCGTAGAGAATGTCGGCCTCGATACCGAATTCCGCGGCGATCGCCTGCAGCGCCGTCGCGCTCGCGATCGAATCGGGGTCGGGGTTGTCCTGGGTGAGAATCGCGAGCCTGCCCGTGGTGGCTTCGAGAATGTCGGCGAGCTGTCTGGCTTTGTATTGGAGTTCGCCCGATTCGAGGCTCCGCAGCGCGGATTCGGCGATGACGGTCGACGGGTTGACGACGACGTCTGATCCGAGGTTTCGAAGCTCCTCTTCGGTGACGGGATCGGACGCCCGTACGACGACGTACTGGTTGCTGCCGCGGTCGCGGATCGCCGAGACGGCGGCCTTGCACGCTTCGACGTCCGAGGCCAACACGAGAATGATGTCGCGGTCGGCGACTACCTCGGCGACCGCGGGGTCGCTGATGTCTTGGACTTTCGCGTTGAGGTCCTGGTCTCGAAGCGCCTCGACCCGGCTTTCGTCCTTGTCGAGAATGAGCACGTCATTGCCTTCTTCAGCTAACTCCTCGGCGACGGCGTGGCCGACGCTCCCACAGCCGAGAATCGCGTAGGTAGATCGAGACGAGCCGATTGCGTCAGCGCTCATAGATAGCCGAAATCAGCACGGGTGGCACTTAACGCCATCCGTTCGCGGTTTATTTATCAATAATATCATGTATTCAACAGGCCGATAGCGGGTGGTGGCAGCCACTCTCATCAGTCGGAGGTGGGGTACTCGGGGCGCTCGGCGTACGAAATCGGATCGCGGACGCCGATTCGTTGGAACGCCTGGAGTCTGAACGCACAGGAGTCACAGGTTCCGCAGGCAGGTTCGTCGGCACGGTAACAGCTCCACGTCTGTTCGAACGGGACGCCGAGTTCCACGCCACGCTCGGCGATTTCGGTTTTCGTCGACTCGACGAACGGTACCTCGATTGTGATCTCGGTGTCGGGTTTCGTGCCGACGTCGACCATCGCCTCGAATGCCTCAAAAAAGGCGGGTCGACAGTCGGGATACCCAGCGAAGTCCTCGCTGTGTGCGCCGACGAAGACGGTCTCGCAGTTGTTGGCTTCGGCGTACGAGACGGCCATCGACAGCAGATTTGCGTTGCGGAACGGGACGTAGGTGTCAGGAATATCTTCGCTGTCGAGATCGGCCTCGCCGACTTCTATCTCCTGGTCGGTGAGCGCCGAACCACCGATCTGCTGGAGGTGGTGGGTCTCGATGTGGAGGAAGTCCGCAGCGCCAACGATCTCGGCCAGCCGGCGGGCGCAGTCGTACTCTTTGGTCTCGGTTCGCTGGCCGTAGGACGTATGCAGGAAATACAGTTCGTACCCTTGCTCGCGGGCCTCGTAGGCGGTCGTCGCACTATCCATCCCGCCCGAAACGAGTACGACTGCGCGTTTGGGGTGGTGGCCTGTGGTCGGTTCGTCGGCGGTGTCGGTGGTCTGTGGGTTGCGTGTGGATTGTGGCATGGTTAGGTTTCAGGGGCATCGTTCCAGAGGTCGACGTGGAGTCGCGGGGTGTAGCGATACCCCGTCTCGATGGCGAGTTCGGCGACCTCACGGCGTGTTTCGGCCAATTGCTCGCGGGTCTGGCCCTCGGGCATCAATAGCACGTCGGAATCGCTGATTTCAGTCTCAGTTCGAGTGCGAAGCTCGTCGACGACGGCCTCGATTTCGGGCAGATCCTCGGGTCCTGTGAGAACGAATTTGAGTTGGAAGCCGAACCGCTCGACGAGCGCGGTCAGCGCGTCGTGGTCGATCCGGTTGGTCTCGTGGCGCTGTTGCCAGTCGTCGACCGCGATTTGTTCGCCTGCTGCGTCGATCGCGCCCTCGCCGCCGCCTGCCGGTGGTCGTTCGGCCGTTGGCGTCGACGAGGCGAGTTTCGGGCTGATACTGGCGAGATCAATTGGGGTTCCAGAAGGCGGGGCAATCGTCCCATTCGTTTCGACGGTGATGTGGTACCCTCGGTTTGCGAGCCGGTTGATAAGAGCCAAAGACTCCTCGTGGATGAGCGGCTCGCCGCCCGTGAGCACGACGTGATTCGCGTCGAACCCGTCGACGGCCGCGATGATTTCGTCGAGGCCCATCCACGCGTGGGTCGGCTCCCACGAGGTATGGTAGGAATCACAGAACCAACACCGCAGGTTACAGCCGCTCGGCCGGATGAAGACGCTCGGCACGCCCGCGAGAACGCCCTCGCCTTGCAGGGATTCGAACAGTTCGTTGATCGGCAGGGCTGGGCCCTTGGGCTCGGCTGGCGACTCACGATCGATGGTTGGCTTGGAGCTGACTGGCATTACTGGCAACTGCTGAGTTCGGCCGTCTCGCTCACGTCGACCGCAACCTCCGTAACGGTCTCACCGAGCGCGTCGGCCAGTTTTCGTTCCAGAACGACGGCCATCACCTCTGCGGTGGGTGGGGCTTCGAGAACGACGAGCGCATCGCCGTCACCCGACTGCTCGAACGCTTCGATTAGTGGGTCGCCGTCTTCGAGGAGGAACCGGTGGTCCCACTCGTCGATAATATCGGTGACGTCGCCTTTGTCGACGACCCATCCTTCCTCGGTGAGCTCGCCGGAGACCGACACCGAAATCTCGTAGTTGTGGCCGTGTGGGCGACTACACTTGCCGTCGTGGTGGAGAATTCGGTGGCCCGAACTGATCCGAATCGGCCGGTCGCGGCCGACGTGGATCGTTCGAACACCCGCCTGTGAGCACAGTGAGTGTTCCTGAGATAATCTTTGGGTCATACCATGGGCTTACCGACTTCAGTATATAAATCCAGTTGACTGGCGGTCGACTCCCTGCGCTCCGACCACAGCGTCGCTATTTCTCACCGAAAAGAATGGATTAACGATGGGTGTAGACACACACTCTGCCTCAGTGCCAACAGTAACTAAGCCGAACTCATTCGAACAGTAATCGCACGATGAGTGGCGTGGTCACACTAAGTATGGAGGTCGAACTCGGCTGGGGAGTGCACGATATTGGTGAGTTCGATCGGCTGAGCACAGATGGGGAGGCCGAACGGCAGTTTCTCTCGGAGTTGCTCACTGTCTGTGACCGAACGGGGATTCCGGTGACGTTCGATATCGTCGGCCACCTCTTTCTGGAATCATGTACCGGAGTTCACACCGGCCCGCACCACAACGGTTGGTTCGACGCCGACCCCGGAACGGATTATCAGAGTGATGGGTTGTTCTACGCGCCCGATATGGTTTCGGCCATTCAGTCACGAGCGGTCGACCACGAACTCTGTACACACACGTTTTCACACGTACTGCTGAACGAAACCTCGCCAGCGGCCTGTCGTTGGGAGTTCGACCAGGTAGGCCACGTTCACCGTCGAAACGTCGGCCACCCGCCGACATCGTTGGTTCCACCGAGACACAAACTGCCAGCCTACGAGTTGCTCACTGAATACGGCATCGAGGTGGTCCGTCCGGCGATCGAACGCCAACCGACGGCTAACCACCAACGGTTCAAAGAGCTGTTTGCTGGCCCATTGCCACCTTCTGATCTCCGCAAACGGGACGGAATCATCGAAACGACCTGTACTACCTACCCCTCACTTACCGCGCCTGCACTCGCTTCGGGTCAAGGGGTTCCCCACCCCGCGTTTCGCTATATCCCACGTAGTATTCGAAAGCGGACTCACTTACAAAAACTCAAACGAGCGACCAGAGCCACCGTCGCCACCGACGGCCATCTCCATCTGTGGTGTCATCTGTTCGATCTCAGCAATCCGGAACAGTCCGCAGTCGTCGGCGCGTATCTCGACTGGTTGGCCCAGTACGAGGCCGACACGGAACTCACCGTCGCCACGATGGAGGAGCTTCCCGCCTATGTCTGAGTCGTCCAAACAGCCGGTCCGTGTCTGTCTGCTCGTCGACAGCCGGACAATCCCGGAATGGCAGCATCTCGCCCTCCAGCGAATGGTCGACGAGACGGCCGCCGAGATCACGGTCGTTGTCAGCAACCAGCGCACCGAGCGCCACAGCCTCCGAGATCGGATCGCCCGCGCGATCGAACTTCGTGAGTGGACGCTCGTCTGGCTACTCCGTTCGGTCCTTGCCGAGCCAGTGCCACTGAGCGACCCTGTTCGGGTCGACGAACATGCCTACTGTGCTGACGTTACGTGGATCGACTGCAAGCCCGAACGCGTCGACGGTTGGAAAAACAGGATTCCCGAAACAATGGTCGACCGAATCGCCGACGAGGCCGACGTGGCGATCCGGTTCGGCTTCGGCTTTCTGGTCGGCCCACTGCTCACCGAACTCGAGTACGGCGTCCTTAGCTATCACCACGGCGATTTTCGCGAGTACCGCGGCCAGCCCGCGGGCTGTTGGGAGTTCATCCACGGCAAGTCAGAGGCCGGAATCACGCTCCAGCGAATCACCGACCAACTCGACGCAGGCGAGGCGGTTGTGATCAAATCGGTCGACATCGAAGACGCTCGAACGTATGCCGAAATCCGAGGTCGACTGTACGCCGAATCGGACGACCTGCTGGCGACCGCGATCTCGAACATCGAGACAGGCGGTCTCGGTGCATCGACGGTCGACGATCTCGGTCCTCTCTACACTATCCCGCGTGGGACGCCGGCGCTCCAGTTCTTTATAAAGGATCTGTGGGGGACGATTGGTCGACGGCTGGCCTCGGTATCGAATCAATGACTGGCTACGCTTTTGTCGATCCCGCAGGTATCCGTTCGTGTGAGTTTTGATCCGGTCGACGACGGTTCGGAGGCCTCGGCAGCCACAGACACGGTTCGGCTGGTGGTCGTCGACGGTGGGAACGAAACCGAACTTGTCGTCGAGCGTGGCCGTGTGCTTCGCGACGTGCTCTTGGAGGCCGACCTGTCGCCGTACAGTCGACTGACCGAGCGGGCCAACTGCGGCGGACGTGGGCTGTGTGCGACCTGCGGGGTTCGGGTTATCGAAGCGGTCGAGTCGGAACACTGGCACGACAAACTGGCCGAGCGGTTCGGCTATCCACGGCTGTCGTGTCAGATCGTGGTGGAGCAGGACTTGCGAGTCGAGTTGGTCGAGAAGGTGGTCTGGGGGAGTCGACATAAATAAGACCAGTCGGCCCTCCCCGGATTGAACTCATTCGCAGCAAAGCTGCTCGCTGCTCAATTCGGGTCGGGAGAGATTTCTCATTGCTCTCGTTGGTCGCAAGAGAAATCCGCCCTCCCCGAATTGAACGGGGGACAAGTCGATCTACAGTCGACTGCTCTACCAGGCTGAGCTAAGGGCGGGCACTTATACCTACGCCGTCGACCGTTTTTAACGGTTCTCATTTGGCCGCTGGAGTCGTCGACTTTTAGCCACCCCCACCCACAGAGCCACCATGGGCGACGAGCGCGAGCCGCGACAGGCGACCTTCGGCAGCGACGGCGAACTCGACACCGACCGCGATCCCGACGCCTCCACAGAAAACGACTTCGGCGAGCCCAAGGAAGCCAACGAAACCGACGGTGGCTACAACCGCTATGCAGTATCGAGCCTTCTCCAGAAGGCCGTCCGCCGCTCCGACGAGGAAGTCGCCGCCTGGGCTGCGTGGGAACTCGCCCGCTCGGGCTACGCATGGAACCTCTGGGGCCGTCTGAACCTCTACGTGGTCGAGGACCTCCGGGCTGGCCACGAGGTCGCGCTCACCATCGAACGCTACGAGGAACTTGCCACCGAGCGGTGGGACGAAGCCGGGTGGAAGGGTCGACTCTGCGCGATTCACGCTGCGCTCGCCGCCGCTCGCGCACCCTCCACCCGCGAGGCCGCCAACGCCGACGAATACTTCCGCAAAGTTGCCGAGATCCGGGCCGAAGCAAGAAAGGAAGGCGAGGAGCCTGCGGTCGACTTCCCGGCAGGTGATCTCGAACCCGGCGGCCAGTACGACGCGATATTTGACGGTCACACCGGTGAGGGATCACGCCTCGGCCGCGGCAAACGCTTCTTTAAGACTCGTGGCGCACGCGTCGGCCCTGAGGGCGAAGACGACCAGAGCGCGCGATGGCAGCGACTGAGTATGGTCCTAGACGAGATTGACTTCAGCGAGAAAGAGATCAGTCATGCCATCGAACCGGTCGATGCTAACGAGCAGTGGGACGAACCGAACGACTTGCCCGAGTAAGAGACCGCAACCGGCTAATGGAGTCGCCACCCAGCATGAGTATGTTATTCACACCGGGGCCTACCGCGGTCCCACCTGAAGTGCGGGAAGTCATGGCCCGCCAGCAGCCGAACTCCGCCGTCCAACCCGAGTTCGCCGACCTCTACAACCGACTCTGTGAAAACCTCAAAACGGTCTACGACACCGACCACGACGTGATCGTCCCCGGCGGCGAAGGAATTCTGGGTCTCGAAGCCGCCATCGCCTCGTTGATCGCGCCTGGCGACCGCGTCCTCTGTATCTCGAACGGAATCTACGGTGACGGGTTTGCGGATTTGGTCGACAACTACGACGGCGACCCAACCCTCGTCTCCGCGCCCTACGACGAGGGCTACGACCTCGACGCCGTCGAGGCCACCCTCGCCGAAGCCGAGGCTGCGGATGACCAGTTCCTCGCCGCCACGCTCGTCCATTGCGAAACCCCGACGGGAACGCTCAACGATCTCGGACCCGTGCTCGATCTGCTCGATGAGTACGACGTGCTGAGCATCGTCGACGCCGTCTCCTCGCTCGGTGGCACGCCGGTCCCGACCGACCGAATCGACATCTGTCTCGGAGCCTCCCAGAAGGTCTTCAGCGCGCCGCCCGGCCTCACCACCGCGGCGATCAGCGACCGGGCGTGGGACGCAATGGCCGACCGCGAGCCGACCTCGCTGTACACGAACTTCCTGCCGTGGCGCGACGTGTCGGATGGCTTCCCCTACACGCATCTCGATGCGAACGTGACCGCGCTTGATGTGGCCGTCGACCGGCTGGTCGACGAGGGCAACGACGCGGGTTATAAACGCCACCAGCGGGCCGCCGAACGCTGCCGAAAGCGAGGAGCCGAACTCGGCTTGGACCTCTATCCCGACGAATCGCGTAGCTCGCCGACGGTCACAGCGTTCCACATCCCAGGCGAGGCGGAGACTATTCAGCAGCGCGTTGAGGCCGAACACGACATCGTCCTCGCAACGAGCCTCGGCGATCTCGCGGACGACATCCTCCGTGTCGGTCACATGGGGTATAACGCGGATGTCGACAAGGTCGACCGCGTGATGGATGCCATTGAAGCGGCCCTCCACTGAAACACCCTCCCATGTAGATGTCACTGGTTGGTAACTAAGTATGTATCTTCCAATACAGGATGCAGAACAAACGTTCTCTCCATATTTTCCCACAAATACATCCTTTTTTCACCTAGATGTTACTCCAAACTACAAAATGTGTTTATAACGCCGCATCCAGAACAGCCGTATGTGAGTTGTTAGTTATGCCCGAGATAGCATTCGAAGTCGACGTCGACAGTCCGCCGGACGAACAGCCAGACGCCAAGCCGTTCAACCGCTGGCACCCCGATATTCCGGCGGTCGCCGAGGCCGATCCCGGCGAGACGATGCGATTGGAGGCGCTGGACTGGACCGGCGGTCAGATCAGTGACGACGACAACGCCAACGACGTTAGGGACGTCGACCTGAGCCAAGTCCACTATTTGGCCGGGCCGGTCCACGTCAACGGCGCGGAGCCGGGTGATCTCCTCAAGGTGGAGTTCCTCGACATGGGCCCGCTCAACGACCGCTGGGAGTACGGCTTTACTGGTACCTTTTCCCAGCAGAACGGCGGCGGGTTCCTCACCGATCACTTCCCACACGCCGCCAAATCCATCTGGGATCTCGAAGGCTACACCGTCTCCTCGCGACACATCCCCGACGTGCGGTACGAGGGGAAGATCCACCCCGGACTCGCTGGCTGTGCCCCCAGTCAGGAACTCCTCGAAGAGTGGAACAGCCGCGAGCAGGCACTGATCGACAAGTTCGACGAAGACCCTGAATCGATCCCGAACCACCCCACCAAGGAGTCCGAGCCGGGGGTCGCAAACCCTCCGACGGCCGAGGGCGCAATGATGGGCGAGATGGACCCCGACGAGGCCGCCGAGGCCGCCGAGGAGGCTGCCCGAACGGTCCCACCCCGCGAACACGGCGGGAACCACGACATCAAGGACCTCTCGATCGGCTCGACGGTTTATTTCCCGGTATATGTCGAGGGCGGCAAGTTCGCCCTCGGTGACTTCCACGCCTCGCAGGGCGACGGCGAGATCACCTTCTGCGGAGCCATCGAGATGGCAGGCTACGCGGATGTCAAATTCGATGTCGTGAAAAACGGGATGGAGAAGTTCGGCGTCGACCACCCGATCTTCGAGCCCGGCCACCGCGGGCCGACGTTCGAGGATTACGTCACCTTCTGTGGCTACTCGGTCACCGAAGACGGCGAGCAGCACTACATCGATTCCCATACCGCCTACCGGCGGGCCTCCCTACAGGCCATCGACTACCTCAAACAGTTCGGCTACACCGGCCAGCAGGCCTACCACATCCTCGGCACTGTCCCCGTCGAAGGCCGACAGAGCGGCGTTGTCGACGTACCGAACGCCTGTTCGACGCTCGCACTCCCACAGGGAGCCTTCGAGTTCGACATCTCCCCCAGCGGCCTCGATGAGAACAGTAAGGATCGCGGCGATATCGTCGTGACCGACGACCCACTGTCGTAACTACGCCTCCTACCACCGTCACAGATCCATTTATAAATGGCAACGGAATCCAATTTGACACAGCACGCAGCACCTGACGAGTCGCCCCGGTCGCCGACCGATGCAGCCGTCGCGCTCGCAGAGACGATCCGGTCGACACTCGGCCCCAACGGGATGGACAAGATGTTGATTGACTCCGATGGACGGGTTGTCGTGACGAACGACGGAGCCAGTATCCTCAATCGGTTGGAAATAACCGATCCAATCGGTCGACTGCTGGAAACGACACTCAAAACGCAGCGACAGGCGGTCACCGATGGCACGACGACGACGCTGCTGCTTATCGGCGAACTGTTGTCGACCGCCCAGTCGCTCCGCGATGATGGCTTTCATCCGACGACGATCATCGAGGGCTACGCACGGGCCACCAGACAGGCCCGCGATCGGCTCTCGGCGCACGCACACTCCGTCGACATCACCGACGACGAAGCCCTCAAAGCGGTCGCGGCGACGACCGTCACCGGCCGGTGGGACGACCGGTCGGCCGACCGTTTCGCATCGCTCGCCGTCTCAGCACTCCGCGCCGTCGAGTTCGACACCAGCCGACTCACGATTTCTGCTTACTCCGGTGGCAATCTCGGAGACTCACGGGTCATCGACGGGCTTCTCGTCGACCTCGATTCCTCGTCGACCAGTATCGACAGTCTTGAGGCTCATCCCGTTCGGACCGTCAGCGGTCCCCGTCTCGTGGTAGTCGATGCGGAACTCACCGTCGACACACCGGACAGTGTCGCGTCGGTCTCGATCAACGATCCGACTCAGGCACAGGCGTTCCGCCGACACGACACGCAGATTCGAGACGGGTTCGTCCGACGATTTAGGGAGGTCGACGCCGATGTCGTCGTCTGTCAGAAGTCGATCGACGCGGAGCTTCGGGCCGAACTGGTCGACGCTGGCATGCTGTGCGTCGAACGAACCCGACAGGACGAGTTCGACGCGATTGCCCAGTCGACGGGCGCGACCGCGATTCGGTCGGTCGACGAACTGACGCCGGGTGCGGTCGGCCATGCCGGATCGGTTCGGCGTCGGGAGATCGGGTCGACCGACACACTCGTCGTCGCTGGCTGTCCGGTGGCGTCGCCCGCATCCCTTCTCATGCGCGGCGGCACGCCACACGTGGCCAGCGAAACTGAACGAATCATGCAGACGTGTACGACCGTGGTTCGGCGCGCGTGTGACGATGGAGCCGTCATTCCGGGAGGCGGAGCGACCGCGATGGCGATCTCACGGGACCTCTCACGAGATGCCCGGACAGCGGGCGACCGAGAGGGAATCGTCATCGGAGCGTTTGCCGACTCTCTCGAAGGGATCTCTCGTGTGCTTGCGACGAATGCCGGTGTCGACCCGATCGACACTCTCGCCGCACTCCGAAACCGCCACCACGACGGAGCCACTGCTGTCGGCGTTGACCGCTCCGGCGAACTACGGAACATGGTTGAAGCAGGCGTCGTGGAGCCCCGCATCGTCTTCGATCACACGTTGACCACCGCGCTGGAGGCAACAGCGATGTGCCTCCGTGTCGACGACACGATACGCACATCCGACGCGTCGCAGTCGGAGACTGACCACTCACACACAGGCCCGGGATGCAATCACGAGACTCACTCCACGGGTGGCTATCCGTGGGCACTGAGCCACTAATACGGGCTCGTCGTCGACACGCTATTCGCTGACGGTCGTCTCCCGAATCCGAACCCCCTTGCCCGCCAGATGGCGCATCTGCTGTTGGGCGAAATCTTCTTCGCGCGTCCCACGAGTCGCCAGCACGTACATGACCGCACTGCCGACCGGCCGCATCGTCCGGCCCGCCCGCTGGGTGCCCTGTCGACGCGACCCACCTAACCCCGAGGCTACGATCGCTAGCTCTGCGTTTGGGAGGTCGATCCCCTCGTCGGCGATCCGCGAGACGACCAGCGTCCGCAACTCGCCGTTTCGGAACGCCTCGAACTGCCGCTGGCGCTCGTAGTGGGGCGTCTCGCCACTGATGAAAGGGATATCGAGTGCCTCGGCGATCTCGGTTCCTTGGTCGAGGTAGTCGACGAAGATCAGTGCCTTTGAATCCGGATGGGTCTCGCAGAGATACCGAATCTCGGCGATCTTGGCGGGGTTCATCCCGGCCAACTGGTAGCGTTCGTGGCCGTCGGCGCTCACGTACTCGTTTCTGGCCAGTTCGTCGCGCCACGGCACGTACCGGATTTCGACCTCCGGCTCGGCGACGAATCCCGCGTCGAACAGCGCGGCCCAGTCGGTTCCAATCGGCGGGCCGATCAGCGTGAATATCTCGGACTCTTTGTCATCTTCTCTGACAGGTGTGGCCGACAATCCGAGTCGATGTGAGGTCTGGAGGTCGGCACTCCGGCGGAACACCCGGCTGGGGATGTGCTGGACTTCGTCGTAGACGATTAGACCCCACTTGCGCGAATCGAACAGATGGCGGTGACGATCCATTCCCGCGGTCTGGTAGGTCGCAATCGTCACCGGCCGGATCTCCTTTTGGCCGCCGTGGTACTCGCCGATCTGGTCGTCAGTAAGCGTCGATTCACTGGTCAGCGCCTCGCGCCACTGGGCGGCGAGTTCGCGGCTCGGCACGAGAATCAGTGTTTCGCCACCCACGGCGGCGATCGTGGCGATAGCCGCGATCGTCTTCCCGCTGCCCGGCGGGCCGACGTAAACGCCCGCCTTTTGATCGAGAAACGTGTCGACCCACGACTGCTGGTACTCCCGAAGCGTGGCCGTCACGTCGAGATCCAGTGGCTCGCCGGTATCGAGATCACGCTCGTCGACGACCGGATACCCCGCCTCGTAGAGCGTGCGTTTGACCGACGCTACCTCGTCGGCGTTGACCCAGCTTTCGGTATCTGATATCGGGGCGCGAAGCTGATCCTCCGAGAGTTTCTGGCGGGCGACGTTGCCCATCAGCTCCTCGGTCGCGGCTTCGAGCACCGTATAGCCGTCTTCGTGGGTCCGGAGGGTAAACTGGTGGGCGCGGTGCCACTGGGAGTCGACCCACTCTTCGAGATGCGGCGATTTGCGAGGAAGCACCGACCGCATCGAGGTCAGCAGGCCGTCGAGGTCGTCGAACGGTGCGGCCCAGATGTCCTCTTGTCGAATCCGGTAGAGGTAGCCACGGGTTCCGGGATCGGTGCCTGTCGAGTCGACCAGATGGGCGAACTGCGACAGTTGGGCGCGGGTGTACTGGGTCGGTTGGTCGACGACGATTTCACGGCGCGTCGGAAACGGGATTACTCGTTCGCGGCTCGCCAACTCCCGAATATCGGACGGATACCACCCAACCGTTTCACCGGCGTTGGAGAGGGCTTCGAGTACCCCGCTTTCGGCGAGCGATTCGAGCCCCACCTGTGCCTCGGCTGGCGTGATATCGAGCCGTCGGGCGACCTGTGTGGTGGTGAGTACGGGTCGCTCTTGGGCATCGACAGCGGTATAAAAATCGTCGAGCGAGAATTCGGTCTCTCCGTTCACATATGTAGTGTCGACAGCCCCAGCATCGCCCTCAGCGCCGTCGACATTGTCATTAGCGTCTTCAGCGCCGTCGACATTGTCTTCAGTACCGTCGACATCGTCTTCAGTACTGTCGACATCATCCTCGGTCATTGTCACCGAGAGGGCTCCGACCCACAAACAGGTTGTGAAGCAGGCGGTGGGCCAGAGCGCTCAGGACCGACAGTGTCGGCGGCAGAGTTCGGCTTTCGACCGGAACCGACCGCCACAGTCGACACACTCGACCGAGCCATCACCAGCCTCAGTCATGACGCGGTGGCCGCCGATCTCAAAGGGTCGAGTGACGATCCGCGGGCGAATCAGGTCGGGAATCTGCTCGTCGTGATTGTCGCTGAGATCCGCCCGGAGTTTGATCGTGTGGACGTCGGTGTCGTGCCAGCGGTCGGAGTCGATAGCCGCCTGCCAGTCGTCGACTTCGGTCCAGCCGGTAACGACGACCGGCGAGTGGGTTTCGGTGTCGCTGACGACGACGATATACCGAATCCCGTCTTTGGTGAGCGCGAACCGCCAGCCGTCGGTGGTGTTCCAGCGGATCTGGCCCTCGGAAATCGCCTCGCTGACGATGGGGACCGAAACGTAGCGACCCTGCTGGTGCAGTCGCTCGCGGAAGTGGTCTGTTTGCGCGTACAATGAGGGGTTTCGAAGCGGCGGATCTTCGGGTGTGCGCCTGCGAGCGGGCGTTTCGGCACTCGGCCGTGTGAGGCCGGTCGATTCGGCATACGCAGTCGGTTCAGGGAGTGAACCCAGTCCCGATGTCTCGTTGACACCCGGACCGCTCTGTCGGGATGCCACTATCTACTCCTTGGATAACAAAGGATATAAGTTTTTCAGCCAGCGAAGTCGGTTCCACCCCCTCAGCCGCCACTCACCGGCGGAAACAGTGCGAGTTCGTCGCCCGCAGTGACGGGCGTCGACAGTCCCTCGCTGCCGACGTTCTCACCGTTCCGTAATAGATTCAAATGCGGTTCAAGCTCGCTCGAATCAGTCAACACACGGGCTTCGAGTTCGGGATGGGCCGCTAGTAGTGCGTCCAGCGCGTCGCCGACGGTTGGCTCGTCGACCGACACCTCAACCGTCGTCTCGCCCGTTCCGGCGACCTCCGCGAGATCCGCGAAGAGCTTCCAGTGCATACTGACTCTCACACCGCCGTCACCATGAGAATTGTCCTATTCGGAATCGTCGAGGTCGACCCGTTCGACTGATCCGGTCGACGCGTCGGCGCTCGCCGGGGCGGCCACGCCGTCTTCGCCCTCGGAGCCGCCGTCTCTGGGGGTCGCTCGGGCTTCGAGTCCGCGAAGCACGTCCGGTCGACCGAGCACGTAGAGCGTTTCGCCGGCCACAAACGACCGGTCTCGGTCCGGTAGGGCGTCGATCTTGCCTGCCGACTTAATCGCCAACACGGCCGTCGAGACACTGTCTGCGGTTTCGCCGACCAGTTCACTTCCCTCACCGATCGTCACCGTGCCCATCGTTTCGTCGACGCTTCGCAACAGCGTGGCGAACTCACGGTCGGCCTGTGGCTCGGCCGGAAGCACCAACAGGCGGTACTGCTCGGTAGGTGACAGGAGGCCCACGTCGGCCTCATCGACCGCGAGCGTAACCGTATCGCCAGCCACGCCGCGAAGCTCGGCGTTCGTGACTCGCTCGGGCGTCTCACCGGTCGACCAGACCTGCACCTGATCGCCCGACGAAGTGTTGTTCGGTGGGTCCGCACGGATCGCGACCGCGACCGTACCGGGGGCAATTGTCGCACCGACACCGGCCGCACGCGAGCCGACCGCGAGATACTCGACCGTCCCCTCGGCAGTGAGATCGATGTCGACGTAACCGACGCTGTAATCCTCTTTGAGCCGGGTGATGAGCCGTGTGCGTAGCTCGTCGAGCCGGAGTCTGCGTGGAAACAGCAGCGTTTTGCCCGCGAGTTCGGCCTTCGTCTCGGCGTCGACCGGATCGTAGCTGTCCATGTCTTCGATCTCCGACGGCAACGTCACCGAGGTGGCACGGCCGACCGACCGGACGATCGCCGAGACCTCGGCGTCGACCTCGCCGAGACCCAACAGCGAGAACACCTGCGTGGCGAACGTCTCGCCGATTCGCTGGCCGATGGGCGCTGCCACCGTCGCCACACCGAGCGCGACCACGTTGAAAAAGACGACGCTGGGTCGAAAGAGGTCGACCGACCCCTCGCCGACGACCACACCGAGCGAGGCCGTATTGATATACAGGGCGACGGTCGAAACGCCTGCGAGAACCGCAATCCCCTCGGGGATAGTCGACTTGAAGTACCAGCGGTAGCTGATCGTGAGTCCACTGGCGGCGAGCGCCGACAACGAGGCGAACACGATCAGATTGGCGATCGCTGTCATCGGATTGTCGAACGTTACACCCGACTGAATGACCGAAATCGCGTCGACAGATCGAGGGAGGCTCATACGGCCACCTCCTCGAAGGTCGACAACGCTGCCCGGCTGCCGACGACGTAGAGTTTGTCGCCCGCCGAGAGAATCTGGCTGCCGCGCGGGGCGACCTGCCACTGTTCGTGTTTGGCCGCAACGATCAGGACGTTGTACGCGTCACGGACGCCGACGTCCCCGATCGTCTGGCCATCGAGCGGACCGGCGGCGTTGACCGTCAGTTTGCGGAACCTGACACCAGAGCGTCGGAGCAACGAGACGAGTTCGAACTCGCGCCGCGTCCCCCGTGAGAGTACGACGATCTGGGCCTCGGTAGCGCTCAACAGGCTTCTGGCGGCCGTCCGGTCGACGACCACCGTCACCCGACCCTCGCCGCCGGTCGTCGTTGAAGCGGTCGGCGCCTTCTGTGGGACTGGGTCGGCCTCCCCGCCGTCGGTTGCGAGGTCGGCGTCGACCGGCGGATCGGGTTTCGCTGGCTCGCTGTCGGAGTTGCTGCCCGACCGGGCGGCGATTAGCGTTCCCGTAACGGTCTCTGTCGGTGTCACCAGTCGAACCGACTCGCCACGAGTGAGGCCGGTTGGAACCAGCGCCGAAAGCGAGACGGCGCGCTTGCCGTCTGGAACGCGCTTGGAGGTGCTTCCGATCGGTGGGGCGGCCGCCACGCTGGCGCGGGCCCGTTCGTCCATCGAGACGGTCACGTCCGCGAGATCGAGTTCGGACTGGAGCCGGTCGGCGAACCGGGTTTCGAGTTCGGCGATCGGAATATCGGCCGGAAACGTCCAGACGCCGTCGTGAATCTCGGCTCTGAGATCGGCTGGCAGTGGCGGGTAGCCCTCGATGTCGCTGACCTGGCCGGTGACCGACACACGGACCTGATTCCGCCCGCCGACGAGTTCGATCACGTCGGTATTGAGCGTCCGGTTTCTGAGCGATTTCAGCGAGATGCGGTTGGGGACCGAACCGCCGAGTTTGTCACCCTGCGAGTGGGCGTACAGCGAGAGCATCAGCACGACGATAATGGCGGTCAACAGCGCTGCCGCGTTCTCGGAGGCGCGGATGTTCTCGTCGTTGAGCGCCATCAGCCCGCCGTTGACGCCCGCGATCGCCAACGCGAGCGCAACCACACCGAAGCCGGGAATCGAGACATCGGTGAAGTATTTGAATATAAATCCAAGAACCCCCGAGATGAGCGCCGGGATGATACCCGTCAGCACGCCCAGATAGATGCCCAGGAGGATTTCGAACGGAAGTGCAGCCATTGGTCGGCTATTCCGGTCAGTGTGCTTAAAATGTCCGTCTCACAGAGTCGCCCACCACCCCGGCAAGCCGACTTCCGCGCATATAAATACGCCGCTCGGGAATCTGCGTGCGATGAAGTGGACCCACGACTGGGTGAGCATCCGGGCGTCGATCCTGCTGACGTTCGCGGTTGCGATCCTCTCGATTATCGTCGGGCTCGTCCACATCTCGACCGGCGGCGTCGACAGCGCGCTCGTGATGTACGTCCCCGAAGCGGTTCGCCGAGCGGTCGGCTTCACTGGAACACTCACGGGCTTTACCATGCTCGGCAGTGCGTACGCGCTCAAACAGCGGTTTCGGGTCGGCTGGTACGCGACGGCGATTCTGCTGCCGATTACGGCCATTCAGGGCCTCCTCCAAGTCTCGCCGTTTTCGCTCCCGCTGGTCGCCGTTTCGGTTGTCTCGGTGCCTGCACTACTCTACAACCGACAGCGGTTCGACCGAACGTTCTCGCCGTCGCCCACACAGCTCGCAGCCGGGATTGCACTCGTTACGGCGCTGTCGTACGGTACCTTCGGCTCGTATGCGCTTCGCGACGAGTTCGACGGCATCGCAACGCTCACTGACGCCTTTTATTACACGATCGTTACCGCCAGCACCGTCGGCTACGGCGATGTCACCGCCGCGCCAAGCTCGGAGCTCGGTAAGCTGTTTTCCATCTCGGTGCTCTTGATCAACGTCGCCGCCTTCGCAGTCGCCCTCGGTGTGTTGCTCACACCGGCCATCGAGGCACAGCTCTCCAAAGCACTCGGAAAAATGACAGAAAGCCAGTTCAACCTCCTCAACGAGCACGTCGTGATCCTCGGCTACGGGGATCTGACCGAACCGATCATCGAAAACTTCGGCAATGGCACCCCGTTCGCGGTGATCACCACCGACGAGGCCGCCGCCCGTCGACTCGCCGACCGCGACATCCCGGTGTTGACCGCCGATCCGAGCGACGAAGCACCGCTTGAGCGCGCGTGCATTGTCGACGCGAAAGCCGCCATTGTCGCCACCGAAAATGACGCCCGCGATGCGCTGGCAATCTTGACTGCCCGCCAACTCAACCCCGGCCTCACGATTCTCGCGGCGGCCATGCAGCGCGAGAACGTCGCCAAACTCCGCCGGGCCGGTGCCGACCGCGTGATCAGCCCGGCCGAGATCGGCGGTCGACTGCTGGCCAACTCGGCGACCGGCAAGGGCGACGCCGAAGAAGCCTCGAAACAGCTGCTCGGCGAAGAGATTGGCGACTGAGTTTACAAGCGGTCGTACTGCTCGTCGAACACTTCGATCGCCGCCTTGAGCGCGCCGACGATGATCGGCCCGATAAACAGCCCCATTACGCCGAACGCCGAGAGGCCACCGATCACACCGATCACGATGATCGCAGGGCTCACCTCGGCGTACCGGTCGACGATTAGCGGCCGGAGGTACTCGTCGGCGATGCCGACGACGACCGTCCCGTACACGAGGAGGAACCCGCCGCCGAACATGTCGCCCATCGCCAGCAGATAGATCGCCGCCGGTCCCCAGACGAGAAACGTCCCGATGAACGGAAACAGGCCGAGAAAGATCATCACGCCCGTCCAAAACAGCACGTTCGAGATGCCGACCGCGAACATGCCGATTCCCGCGATGCCGCCCTGAATGATCGCGATGAGAACGTGGCCCAACAGCACGGCCCGTGTAATGTCGTCGACCCGGCTGTAGAGTTTGTCCTGGACGACCGTCGGCAGCGGGGTGACC
The DNA here is from genome assembly GCF_056175805.1 of Halohasta sp. A2. NCBI lineage: Archaea > Methanobacteriati > Methanobacteriota > Halobacteria > Halobacteriales > Haloferacaceae > Halohasta > Halohasta sp. A2. The sequence goes on from NZ_JAQFWV010000022.1 coordinate 29,749, forward strand.
TCGTAGAGCCAGTCGACCAGGTCGGTGCCATCGCGCAAGAGGTAGTAGAGGATGAACACTGCCAGCCCGAGGCCGATGGCGATCGATGCCAGCGACGAGACCAGGTCGGGCGCCGACCCCAGGACCGCTTCGGCGGTTCCCTCGATTCGCGCCGAGAGTTCGGCTGTCAGATCGATCTGCCGGCCGAACTGCTCGGCAATGGTCGCTTCGAGCGGTTGGAACAGGGTTGTCGGATCGTCGTCCGCCAGATCACGAGCGATCTGCGTTGCGTCCCCCGCGATCGCCGCAATGAGGACGACAAAAGGGATCAACAGGGCGATTGTCGCCCCGGTGACGATGAACGTCGCTGCCACTGAAGGGCCGAGTTTCGGCGCGAGCCGGAACTGTAGCGGGGCCAAGACGTAGGCCAACAGCAGCGCGGCGAGAACGAACTGGAGATACGGCTCGACGAGCTGGAACGAGAGAAACGCAAGCACAGCGATAACCACCAAGAGAGTGCCGCGTTGGGCGTTCATAACCCACATGTTGGCCGGTCGACGGATAAAGCCACGAACCGTCACGAGTGGCGATACAATCCACGAACGCAGTAGTTCGGTCGCGCTCGATTCACCGTCGACGGCGCGATCAGTGAACCGGTCGTCAACGCGATCAGTGAACCGGTCGTCAACGTGATCAGGGAAGCCGGTCGACGACTCGCCGAAGACAGCCCTCGTCGGGTTCGAAGTACGAGTAGTGGTCCGCGACGAGGTCGGTGACGTCGACGTCCGCGTAGCTCTCGGCCACCGCACTCGGATCGCGGCTCCCGTTCTCGCCGACGGCATTGGTGCGATCCGACAGCCGGTAGAGCCAGCCCAACACCCGGTCGTTGGCGCTGTGGAAGTTGTGGACGGGTGTCTCGAGCTCCGCGATGGCCTCGCCGTATCGCCCTTCGCGCTCGACGCTGTCGTGGGGAACCGCCCCGCCAAGCAACGTGACCGACGCGAGCGCGTCGGGTCGGTCGGCCTCAACGAGTGCGCGCAGTGTTTCGCCCACGAGTCGCGCGCCGAGCGAATAGCCAAAGACGTGGACCGGTCGGCCGTCCTCGTCGGCCCAGTTGGCCAGCCAGTCGGCCAGCACGGTGGCGTTGGCGTCGGCCATCGTTTTCGCCTCATCCCAGTCGACGTCCGAGTCCCAACTGTAGGCGATCACGGGGAGCTCGCGGTGGGGTTCAAGACCCCGCTCGGCCGTGTAAGCCTGATCTCGGGCGGCTTGGTCCTCGGTATCGAAGCCGTGGACGAAGATGACGATCTCATCGGCCTCGTCGAACCCCAGCGACCCCTCAACCGCCGGGGTCGGCGGTTCGCTCGCGTCGGTTTCGTTCGCGCCTGGACCGACGCGTCCGCGCGTGGTGAGCGTCGAAAACGACTCGGGGGCGGTGTAGTCGCCATAGTCGCCGTCCAACTCGGCGGCAACGTACCACGCACCGCCGCCAACGAGGGCGACTGCACTCCCCATCCCGATCAGGAGTCGACGCCTCGTCAGTCCGTACCGGTCGGCCAGTGAATCGGTTTCTTCGATAGCTATGAATGTTGGTTTATAAATAAAACAGCTACGACTCCCGCTGGTGTTGGTGATCGTGGGTCGGGAGAACGGCGATCTCCTCAGTCGGTGTGACGAACGATGTGCACATCGTACTGCGGGTCTTTCGACAGCGGGCTGCCGACGCTGGTGACCGGGCTCGAAATCCGGCCAGCGTTCTCGGTCCCTATAAAAACAACCGAGACGTTGAGTTCGGCCGCGACGTGCCGAACCGTTCGTGTCACGTCATCGATAGCGGTCGCGGTCATGACATCTGAGTCCTCGGGAACTTCACACCGAAACGTTGCGTTCGGGGCGATCTCGTTGACCTCGCGTTCGAACTGGTCACGAAGTTCTGCAGGGTCGAATGACTCTGCTGAATCGATCCAGCCGCGTTCGACTGCAAACGGTTTGTCGTCCGGGATCACCGTCAGCGCGACAACATCCTCGTCCCAGCTGTCTGCGAACGTTTCGGCCCGCTTGAGTGCGGTTGTAGCCAGCGGAGAGCCATCGAACGGCGCGAGTACGGTCATACGACCGGCTTCGAGCGGACGTTATTTATGTTCTCTGTCTGTCCCAAACGTCGAACTGCCACAGAAACCGGTCGACCTTACAACTCGGTGGCCGCCGACAGGGTGATCGCGATCGCTCGCTCGACGTTGTTCTTTGCCTTTTCGGGCAGTTCCTCGTCGCCGTCGGCTCCCTTCTGGGTGCCTTCGACGAGGTTGCCGTCGACCGTACAGATCGCCCCCGCGCGCATGCCCTTGCGCCGGGCCAGCGAGAAGACGGCCGCGGCCTCCATCTCGATGGCCAGCAGATTGGCTGCCTCCCAGTCGTCGACGTACTCGTCGCTTTCGGCGTAAAACGCGTCGTCGGAGACGATCGGGCCGATATGAACGTCTTCGTCATTTGCTTCAGCAGCGTCGACGAGCGCCTGCAGGACCTCGTAGTCCGGCACTGCGGGATAGACAGCCGATTCGTATCGCTTTGTCGTGCCTTCCTCTTTGGCCGCGCCGGTGGCGACGACCATGTCACCGATCTCCATGCCTGCCTGGAGAGCCCCGGTCGTTCCACACCGAATGACGGTGTCGACGCCCGCGGCGTGGAGTTCCTCGATGGCGATCGCCGCAGAGGGACAACCGATACCGGTCGAACAGATGGTCAGCTCTCGGCCCTCGTAGCTGGCGTTAACCAGTTTGTACTCTCGATTTTCGGCCACAAATTCGACGTTTGTACATTGGTCGGCGATTCGGTCGACGCGTCCAGGGTCGCCCGGAATAATCGCGAGATCGTGTACGTCGCCCGTCTCGATCAGTAGGTGCGGCTGTTTTGCCATACACGAACGGTCCCACAGTGGCGACAAAAAACCGCCCGGTGTCGCCCGTTCCCACTATTCGCGCTGCCGACGGTCAATCACGGTGTTTTCGTGTGTCGAACTCATACACACGACAATGAACGATTCGTTCGTCCTATCTGGTGGTGTACACCGGTGAACCCAACCCGTGTCGACTTTCTGGTCGACGTCACGTACGGACTCCTGATATTCATCGCAGTAATACTCATGGTCATGGTCGGAACCAGCGTCGGGGTCGCCTTCGGAGTCGGTGTGCTGCTGTCGTATCTGATCCACGTCGTCTGGAAAATGGCCCGGTTCGACGCCGAATGGATGACGCGTGAAGTCACCAATACGGTCGAACAAACCGTCGAGTCGACCGTCGAAGAAACGGTCGAACAGACGGTTGAGCAAACGGTCGACAAAACAGTGAGCAAGGAAGTTTCCGAAGTCATCGCACGGCTCGAAGACATCAACGACCGAGTCGATCGCCGACCGCGGGCCGACGAGGTCGAACACCAACTCGAAGAGGTCTCCGAGAAAATCGACAACAAGCTTCCAGAAGAGAACTAGCCCGCCAGCGAGACGAACACAAGCGGAACGGTCACCGCGAGCGCGAGGCCGAACACGAGCGCCGACCGGAGCCACTGGCCGCGGATCGCGGTCGCCTGCTCCTCGTAGTTCCGCCCGCTGGCCCACCGAAGCACGCCGTGGGCGAAAAAGGCGTATATAAATACGACCACGATGCCCACTGCGAGCAGATGCGCGACCAGATTCAGCCCCGCGATCGAAACCGCCGGCGGCGTTCCCAGCGTGAAACCAACCACCAACAACCCGTAAAGCAACCCGGCAAGGGCTCCTGCGATGTGGTGGACGACTAGTAGCTCTACGAACGAGACAGCCTCGACGGGCTGTCGGGAGACGACCGCTGCGGCGATCGCCGCTGGCGTAAAACCGTCGGGCTGTCGACTCATCGGCCAGTCCATGACGATCGCAGCCACCACCCCGGCCAGCGCACCAACGGCGAGCAGAACCGGCCATGATGGTGGGTCGGCGGCCACGACAACGATCGCCAACGAGTCAGTCATACAGCTACACTGGGTAACCAATCGGTATATAACCCCCGTCAGCCGCTGGGCGTCGACGACTTCCTGTCGAGTTGAGAGCTAGGCACCGCCAATCACGGTGAACAACAGCAGATTGTGGATACCCGGCCCGAGGCCGACTGCCGCGATGACGCCCAACAGGAGGTAGCCCTCGGCCGGTTCGTCGTCGATGTAGTCGGCGAACAGGACGACGATGCCACCGATCAACACCAGTTTCACGAGGACGAACAGCCAGCCGGTGCCCAGCGTCTCGGCGGTCGGCAGCCAGTCGGCGACACCGATGATCGCTCTCGACAGCGGCGAACGCTCGCCGAAACCGAGCACGTCGATGCCGACCGCCGTCGAGACAGCGTCCAACACATGGCCGAACAGCGCCAGCAGGCCGACCCAGCCAGTCGTCGACACCGCTGCTGGCCGGAGTCGACCGAGGGTGAGCCAGGCACTGCCAGTCAGTGCGACCGAAGCAATGAAAGCGATCGTGGGCCACCCAACAGCAAGCGTTCCGAGCTCTGTGCCGACTGCGAGTCCACGGCCGATAATCGGCACCAGCACCAACAGACCGGTCGACGCCAAAATCGCCGGAACACGATCAACAGTGGCCTCGTTGTTGCGGTCGCGACTGGCTGACCCCCACGAATCGGCGGCCAGCCAGACGCCACCGGTGACCGCCGCGACAGTGAGATAGACGGCGGCGGTCCCGCCGAGTGGTGCGAGAGCTGGCGGGAGCCCGTCGACTATGTAAAGAACGTGAAGCCCGGAGCCGACGGCCATCCACGGCGCACAGCCGAGAATAAGTGGGGCGCTGACAGGTGGCCGTCGACGCCACAACCCGGCACTGACGGCGACCACGGCGACGAGTAAGCCGACCAGATACGGAAGCGGTGGCAGCGAAAAGCCCTCGGGAAGCAAGACCATACGCTGTGACTGTCGACTCTATTTAAAAAGGATACCGAAGGCCACGTTTTCATCCGTTGGGCTTGTGTGTCGAGTATGGACCGCGAGAAACTCGCTGCTCGGATTGACCATACGGTTCTCGGCGCAACGACGACGCCGGCCGACGTCGACCGTGTCGTCACCGAGGCCGTCGACCACGGAATGAACGTCTGTATTCCACCCTGTTATGCCGAGGCTACCGTGGAGAAGGCACCGCCTACTCTCACTGTAGCGACGGTGATCGGCTTCCCGCACGGCCAAGACGCCACCCTCATAAAGCGCGAGGCAGCGTCAGCAGCGTGGAAGGCGGGAGTCGACGAACTCGATGTCGTGCTAAATATCGGGCGGCTCAAAGCCGGCGACTACGAGGCTGTCGCCGATGAACTCGAAGCGATCGTCGCCTCCGTGCCGACTGCGGTCAAGGTGATTATCGAGACGGCACTTCTGTCTGAAGCGGACAAACACCATGCCTGCCAAGCGGCCGTCGACGCCGATTGCGACATGGTCAAAACGTCGACCGGGTTTGCCGATGGCGGCGCGACCGTCGCGGATGTCGAACTAATGAGCGAGTATCTCCCCGTCAAAGCAAGCGGCGGAATCGGCGACTACGAGACCGCACTGGCGATGATCGAGGCTGGAGCCGACCGGATCGGCGCATCGAGTGGCGTCGACATTCTCGCGGGTGTACCCGAATAATCCACTTGAGTTGTGCTCACTCGAGTTCCGTCGGATGCTCACTGGAAAAGCCAACACATTAGGTAGCCGACCGATTTGGCCTCAACAATGAGCGAGCAGAGTAGCCGGGAGCAAGAAGACTCGGTCCGGGACGCCGTCGAGCGGTCCAGAAGTGGCGCGCCCGCGGTCGGCGAGGTCCTCCGCGACCGGTTTTCCGCGGACGAAGTGCTCCAACGCGTCATCGCCGCCGCCGACGAGGAAGTAACCTCCGGCAGCCGCGAACTGTTTTTCAGCGCGGTCGCCGCTGGCTTTGCGATCACGATTACGTTTCTGCTCTACGTCACGATGTCCGAGGCCAGCGGCAACTCGGTCGTTGGCACGCTGCTGTATCCGCTCGGGTTTATCTATATCATCATCGGCGGCTACCAACTGTACACCGAAAACACGCTGCCGCCGGTCGCGCTGACACTCGAACGGCTAGTGAGTCTCCCAGGGTTGTTCCGCCACTGGGGCATCGTGCTAGCAGGCAACTTTGCTGGCGGTGCGATTGGCGCAGCCACGCTCACCTACGGCGATGTCTTCGACGCAAGCTCTCACACCAAGGCAATCGAACTTGCAAGCAAGGGGGCCTTCGAGACTGGTTGGTCGACGCTGTTTTTCAAAGCCGTCTTCGCTGGCCTGATCGTCGCTGGCGTGGTCTGGGTCACCTTCTCGGCGACCGATACGATCTCGCGGCTCGTCGTTGTCTACCTCGCGTTTCTCGCGGTGCCAAACGGCGACCTGTTTCACGTTGTCGTCTCGTTTACCGAGGTCATCTACCTCTTCTTGAACGGCGAGATCGCTCTGCTTGCCGGAATGACCGGGTTCGTACTGCCCGTCTTGCTTGGCAACACGATCGGTGGAGTGGTGCTCGTTACTGTTGTCAACTACTTCCAGACGAGCGAAGAGCGGCTCGAATCCGCTCGCTTCGAAGGGCTGGATCGTCGACTCTCGATTCCCGAACTCGCTTTGGGCCGGTTTGCGGGTCGCTCGTACGTCCCGATTCTCAACGCGGCCGAGGCCGCGCTCGTCGGCGAGGATCGCTACCGCGTGATGGTGCCGATCACGAACCCCCGGACCGATACACCGCTGGTCGAACTCGCCTGCCGGGTCGCCAGCCGAGAGGAGACCGCGACCGTCCACGTCGTCCACATCGTCCAGGCACCCGAACACATGTCGCTGGCGACCGGCGGCAACTACGAACGCATCGAGGCCGAATCCGACCGGCGTATGCAGGACATCTACGCGCTCGGCGAGGAGTGTGGCGTCGACATCTCGGTCACCTCCGTCGCCACCCACCGCTCGTTCGAGGAGATCTTCAACATGGCCCGGCGGACCCGACCGAACCTCGTCGTCATGGAGTGGGGCGAAGACCAGCTGTGGAACGCCGCGCGCGCCGAGCGGCCGATTGACGAACTCACCAACCAACTGCCGTGTGATTTCGCCATCATCAACGACCACGGTCTCGACACCTCACGCATCCTGATCCCGACTGCGGGCGGACCGGACTCCGAAGTGAGCGCGGATGTCGCCCGCGCCCTGCAGGCGACGACTGGCGCGGAGATCACGTTGCTCCATGTCGTCGACAGCCCCGACGAACGCGAGGCTGGCATGGACTTTCTCGAAAGCTGGGCCGACGAACAGGGGCTCGCCGATGTCTCGATGATCGTCGACGATTCAGGCGACATCGAGGCGGCGATCGAACGCGAGGCTGAGGATGCCACGCTCGTTGCCATCGGGGCGACAGAGCGGGGGATAATCTCCCGGCTGGTCAACGACTCGCTGCATCTCGATATCCTCCACGACGTCGACTGTTCGGTGTTGCTCGCCGAACGCCCCTCGCGCAAACCGATATTAGAACGCCTGTTCGGCGGCGGTCAACGCGACTGATAGTTCCGCACTGCCGCGCGTAACCGACTCGACTACTGTGGCAAGGCGATAACCGGCCGGTCGTTTTTCGTCACGAGTTTGAGCGAGAGATCACCCGTCAGAAAGTGCGCGAGTCGACCGCCGCCGCGTGATCGGTAGGCGATCGCACTCGCGCCGACGTCCTCGGCCGCCTCGAAGATCGCGTCGACCACCTGTCGGTCGTAAGCCGTGCGTGTGTCGGCCTCGGAAAACGTCTCAGTAAATGCTGAAAACGTGTCTTCTGCAAGCTCTTCGGCCTGTTCGACCGGCAGTTTGTCCGGAACGCCCTCTCCTTTCTCGATCACGTGGAGCGCGGTGACCGTCGACGGCCCGTACACCGCGAGCGCTTCGGCGGTCGCCCGGGCATCGGTTTCGTTGGCGATCGGGACGAGGACGTGCGAGAGGATGTCATTGCTGGTGGTTGACTGGTCCATACACCCTTTCGGTCGACAGGTTTCAAAAGCGTTATGTGGTCACTACCTACAGCTACCAGACCATTGTACCGTAAACCCGGAAACGCGGTGTCAAACACGTTACCTAGCACTACTTCTGGGGTTTAATCGCGTTCACACCGTCTCAAATACAAATTACGGTAATGTTACAGTAAGCGTACGCAGTCATGCGGTTTACTCACTTTATTGCTCGTCCAAGCGGTGGTGCAGAAGTCGTGCGAGCTCAGCGTTGGTCAACTTCTCTTGTCCAATTGCGAGATCCGCTGCGTAATCGATTTCACGTGCCATTGAATCCACTTCGTGTTCGATCATCACTGTGGATAGCTTCGTTGCTGTCTCGGTACTGATCGTCACTGTTGTGTAGCCATCTGGTGGCATATTCGACAGACAGCGTGTGGTTACTGTAAGTTTACTGTAATTACACCAAGGAACGGTTGTTAGTAGAATAAACCCCAGAAGTAGTGCTAGGTTTCTGTAAAACGCCCCGATACAATGCGGCGGCTCGCTGGACTTCGAGGTGCTCAACGAGGTCGACTGCTCTGTGCTCTTGGCCGACCGACCAGAGACACGGTTGCTAGTCGACCGGCTGTTCGGTGGGTAATCACTGTCTCAAAACCAGTACACAATTTGAACCGGGTAGTTCGTTGTTAGAACATCTTTGTCAATCGTTATTTCCTACCAGACAGCGACTCACACCGAACTAACAGTTCTTTCACATTTTAGTAATCTATTGGAGTAGGAAAGAAATCAAATACTCTCCACACCATTGGTAACATATGACTCACTCTGAGACAGAACCGACTCCGCCAGAAGGATTGTCCGAGGCACTTGTTTCGGAGTTGGATCAACTCTCTGCACAAGATCTCCGGACGGCGATCATTTACGCCCAAGAACGACTCCAGTTTCAGGAGGAACCGGGACCACTCGTCGAGCCAGCCCCCGGAGAAGAGATCCTTCACGTCACCGAACATGATGGGTTCACCGAGGTTGTAAAAAAGACGCTCGCTGATGACGACTCTGATGATAGTCTACATGGCCCGTATCTCTATCACGTCCGTGAGCGGTCGACGCCAGACAGTGGCTCAAAAGTGTACTGGACGCTTATTGGGGAGGTCCTCCCCGATGAACAGTAAACGGTGTTTGTGAGTCATATACCGATCACGATGAGTGGCTTCGACCTTACGGGTTGAGTCCGTACAGTGCGGACCGAACAAATACGAGGACCGGAATGATCTCCAGTCGACCGACCCACATATTGAGCACCAGCGTTCCCTCGGCAAACGGGTTCATCGTGGGGCCGGTAATCCCCGTCGAGAGGCCGACGTTGCCCTGGGCGCTGGCGACTTCGAACAGCGCGTCGGCGTAGCTGACGTCGGGACCGGAACTATTGATCAGGACGAGACTCCCGACCACCAGCAGGATCACCCACAACAGCGTAACCATCGCGGCCTCGCTGAACTCTCGATCCAGCGATTCGTGGTCCAATACCCGGTTGCCGATCCGGGCGGTGATCACGGCGTTCGGGGGGAGAAACACACGCGAAAAATGCGAGACGACCCCCCTGCCGATGGTGTAGCCACGAATGATCTTGATGCCGCCGACGGTCGACCCCGCTGCCCCGCCCATCACCATCGCTCCGACCACCATCACTTTCGCTCCAGCGACCCAGCGGCCGATCGGCGCGGACTGAAAGCCCGTACAGGTCAACGCGCTGATCCACTGGAACGTCGAATCGCGGATCGCATCCGTCTGCTGTGGGCCGAGCAGTTGGGCTGGCTCGGGGTGGAACGCGGTAGTCGAAAACGCGTCCGAGACCACCGGGACCGTCAGCGCGTTCTGCACCGAGAGCACTATCACGCCCCCAACGAGTAGGACGAACAGCCATCGTGTCTGGAGGTCCTCGATCAGTTCACGGAGATTTCGGTCGTGGAGCACGACGTAGTGGACCGGGAACGCGATGGCCCCGAGGATCATGATAGGCAGCAAGACGAACTCGACCAGCGGGGAGTTGTAGGTCGTAATCGAGTTGTCGGTGACCGAGAACCCACCGGTCGTCAGCCCTGTCATCGCGTGGTTGAGCGCCTGCCAGGCGGCTTCGGTGGTCGACAGCGACTCGGCATATCTGCTTTGGCTGCCGAGGATCGCGCCGAACAAGAGGACGAACGACAACGCGGTGTAGCCGACCACGAGCTTCCAGACGGTCCGGACCGTCGAGACGACGCTCGGGTGTATCTTCTCTTCGCGGGCCTCGCTCTGGTAGAGTGCATAGCTCCCGCTGCCGGGCCGCGAGAGGATCGAGACGGTGAGAACGATGACGCCGACGCCGCCGACGTACTGGATGAACGAGCGCCACCACTGGATCGACCGTGGCAAAGAGGGCTCGTGGATCGCCATCGTCAGCCCGCTGCCAGTCCAGCCGCTCATGGACTCGAAAAAGGCGTGGAGCGGACTGCGGAAGTAGGCCAGACTCGAAAGCGTCGTCGTCCCACCAACCCGAATCGGCTCCCACGTGCTCGTGTCCATGCCAGCGGGGACGAACGTATCCATCACCGCTGGCGGGGTGATCCACGCTGCCAGAAAGAACGGCAGCGCGCTGAAGGCCGCCACCAGAAACCAGCCACCGGCGGCAATGACCATGCCGTGTTTCATTCGTGGGGCCGGAGCATCCGCAAAGCGTCGGTTTGCCGCCCCGCCGACGCCCGCAGTCACGCCACCGACGATGACGAAGGCGAGTGCGGCATACCACTCCTGAAAGATGACGGCAATGAGTCCAGTGATCGTCATCAGTGCCGCCTCAATCAACAGCAGCGAGCCGATGTCCCGAAGAATGGTTTGGAGGTCCCTCGGCAGCAGGCCACTGGTCCGTCTCGGCATACTACTCGTCCTCGGCATGGCCGAACATGTCTGTAACGTCGGGTGTCACGCCGTCTGCCGAGTACACCGTGACGACGTCACCCTCCTCGATGACGGTGCTCCCGCGTGGGGTGATCGGTCGCTCAGCACTGTCGCGTTCGATGGCGACGATGAGCATCTCGTCTCCGATAAGTCCCTGTTCGTTGGCCTCCTGGAGTGTTTTGCCGATGATAGCACCGTCCGATTTAACAAGAATTTCGAACACTTCGGCCCGCTCGCCGATGTGGATAAAGTCGACGACCGAGGGGCGCTTGACTGCTCGATAGAGATATTCGGCGATGAGACTCTGGGGGTTTTCCATCGTGTTGACGCCGATCCGCTCGAACAGATTCATGTGTTCGGGATTGTGGACGACCGAGACGATGTGCGGCACTGCCAGTTCTTTGGCCAGCAGACAGACCATGATGTTGGTCGCGTCCTGATCAGTCGTCGAGATGAGTGCGTCGGCTCGGTCGACGCAAGCGTCTTCGAGGACCTCTTTCGAGGTTGCATTATTATTGATTACGAGACAGTCGTACTGTTTCGATGCCCGCTCGGCGCGGTCGGCGTCGCGTTCGATGACGACGACCTCGTTGGAGCCTGCGGTCGCCGTTGCGATGAGTGAGGTTCCGATATCGCCCGCGCCGACGATGACGATATACATTTGTCTCGGGTTTTCAATCGGCTGATTTAAACTGTATCGTTATTGGTGAACCCCAAAGCGGCCGATTCCTCGGTCCTGCTGGCCGAACGCCCACAGCAACGATCGCTCGTCGACCGATTGTTCGGTCGGTACCACGCCAGAGCAGTCGAGCGACGACTCCTTTTATATCAATTCCACAGGAAAGTACCGATATGGTACAGTTCAAACACGTTCTCATCCCGGTTGCGTCGGCTGAAGATGCGCGCGCGACGTGTGCTGCACTCGAACCGCATCTCGATTCGGTCATGCAGGTGACCGCGATACACGTCATCGAAAAGGCGGGCGGCGCACCCGACAAAGCCCCGCTGGAGAAACGCCAACAGGACGGCCTTGAGATCCTCTCGGAGGTCGGCTCGACGCTTGAGAGCAGAGTCACCGTCGAGACTGAGATCGTCTACGGGACCGACGTGGTCGACGCGATCTTTGAGGCGGCCGTCGACGCTGATGCCGAAGCGGTCGCGTTCCGTGCGCGTGGCGGTAGTCGGATCGTGCAACTACTCGCGGGCGATATGACCAGAAAACTCGTCACCGATCCCGTCGTCCCTGTCGTCTCGCTGCCGTTGGAAGCCGATCAGTAGCCCGGCCCAACGGGACTATCCAGGAGCCTTACTGCTCGGCGGCTGTCGGATTGCCGCCGAGTCGTTCGACGAGTGCCTGTCGGAACGTTCGTGGCGTGCGGTTCTCCGACCGTGCCATCAGGACCGTCCCCTCGCTTTCGTTGACGATCTGCTGTGGGATCGATCCGTACAGTGCCTGTGCAACGGTACTGGTTCCTGTCGCGCCGACACAAACCGTCTGGTACCCTTTCACCGTCTCGATCAGCGCCTTGCGAACATCGTCGCTCACAATGACCTGTTGCTCGTATTCGTCCTCGCCGAGTCCGATCTCTGTGGCCATCGAGTCGATGAGTTTGCGCCCGTCTGCCTCCGGCTCGCGGTCTTCGTCCCCTTCGACCGTCGGTTGCACGTTCAGCAGCGACAGCGATGTCTCGGGAAACGCACGGCTGAGTTCGCTCGCTCTGGTTGCCGAGGCCACCGCGTGTGGTCCGCTCCCGGCAAGCGTCACGATATCGCCTGGCTGTTCGCTCGGATCTTTCACGAGGGTGACCTCACACGAAGCCCGTTCCAACACGGGGTCGATGGTCGACCCGAAGAGGATGTCCCGTCGGTTACGCTCGCCAGCCCAGCCGAGCACGACGTGATTCGCAGCCTCTTCGTTTATCACCGACAGGAGGATATCACTCGCGTCCCGGCCGACGATAGCGCGGGTTCGAACAGAGATATCGAGATCAGTGGCGATGTCACGCGCGTTCCCGAGCAGTTGTTGCTGGGCGTCGACCCGCTGTTCTTCGTATTCGATCTGTGAGGGCGACATCTGTGGCGGGACCTCGATCACGTTGACTGCGACCAGTTCGGTTGGGCCCTCGCGGTTCGCCGCACTCGCGGCCGCGTATTTGATGAGTGGACGCTGGGTGTCAGGGTTCGAGACGGGGACGACAACCCGGTAGGTTTCGTCGCTCTCGGTGGCCGTGGCAGTCGACTCTGACGGGGCGACGGCCTCGCCGATCAGTGTCGTCGACAGCGCCTTGTCCTTCGAGTAGAAGACGTACCAGCCGATCCCGACGAGAACGATTCCCAGCCCGATCAGTTGGACCACCCGCGCCATCTGGAACATGATCGCCACACAGGTGATAAATCCGAGAATCGGGACAATCGGGTACAGTGTGGTCGGAATCACGAAATCCGGCTCGTAGTCGGCCGGGTCCGCCCGCCGGAGCACGATCACCGCGATGTGAACGAGTCCGTAGGTGATGAGGAACATGAAGCTCGCCACGTCGGCAAGCGTCGCAATCGGGAGCGGACCAGCGATGAGCAGGAGGATGATGGCTCCCGTCGCGAGAATGGCTCGGTACGGCGTCTGATAGCGGTTGTGAATCTCGTTGAGCCAGTTGGTGAGGATCTTGTCCCGACCCATCGCGAAGTTGACCCGGGCTGCAGAGAGGATCGAGGCGTTGGCCGACGAAACGGTCGCCAGGATCGCTCCGGCGATCATCATTAGCGAGCCAATATCCGCGAACCTGATAGTGATGTCAGCAAGGGTGATCGATCCAAAGATCGCTTCGGCGGCGACCGACGCGACATCTGCAACCGGAACCTCAGAACTCGACAGCTCCGAAACCGGGAGGATTCCGGTGCTTATCAACATCACGAACACATAGAGAATTGTTGGCGTCACGACCGCCGCGATCATCGATAGCGGGAGGTTCCGGCCCGGGTTTTTGATCTCCTCGGCACTGGTTGCGATCACCTCGAACCCAATAAAGGTCACAAACACCGTTCCGGCGGTCGCGCCGACCGCTCCCCAGCCAGCGGGGGCAAACGGCGTCAAGAGGCTGGTATCGAGTCGGAGCAGGCCGATGGCGATGAACGCGAAAATGATTCCAATAAGGAGGATGACGATAACATTCTGTAGCGAGCCGGTTTCTTTGACGCCGCGGTAGTTAACCGCGACAAGGACAGCGGCCATCGCCAACCCCGCAAGGATGACCGAGAGCGCATCCGAGGGTTGGTTTGTCAGATACTGGCCGAAACCGAGCATATAGAACGCGCTGGCGAACATCAGCCCGGCCCACATCCCCCAGCCGACGATCGTCCCGAAGAAACTGCCGAGGGCGTGGTTAACGTAGTAGTAGCTGCCGCCCGCTTTCGGCATCCCGGTCGCCAACTCCGACAGCGAAAGCGCCGCAAGCAGTGCCACGATCCCACCGATGGCAAACGAGATCATACTGGCTGGCCCGGTCGTTTCGGCGACGATACCCGGAAGCACAAAAATCCCGGCCCCGATCATCGTTCCTAAGCCGAGCGTGTACGCCTCAATAAAGCCAAGATCGCGGGCGAGTTCTTGATCAGCCATACATTAACGCCTCCGCCTGAGAATCAAGCGTAGCTGAGTAGTTGTGACAAAGCCACGTTTTGAATGAAAAATACATATCATAATTTGTCTGTTGTGGTGATCACAAATAACGATGTCGACCGGTGAGATTCAAATCGACCTATGGTTGCGCACACAGAGAGGGAAAACCGTAAGTTACCGACGCGCTGATAGGGAGATATGAATTCAGGAGTATCGGACGGAGGACATCCGTGAGTCTCGGCCAGCAGGTCGAGTCGGACCGACAGCTCGCGCGGCTGCTCCAGATCGGGATCGTCCTCGAAGAGGTTGTCGAGGCGCGGGCCTCCCGGCACTACCAGTCGCTCGCAGAGGAGGAACGCACGCTAGACGACGAGATCGAAGACCTCCTTTCGCACGCCGCCGAGGAGTCCGCCGACCACCGCAAGCGACTCGAAACGCTCATCGAGGGGCTGACCGTCGACAGTGTCCCGTTCGATGAGATCGAAACGCTCGTCGAGGCGCGCTACGGCCAGACCAAACCAGACGATTTCGACGGCGTGCTGTACGACCAACTCTGCAACGAGGAGACCGCCTACAAGTTCTACGACGACCTGATCGAGGCGATAAAAGCGAGTGACGTCGAGTTTTCGGTCGACCGCGAACGGCTGCTCGATGTGCTTCGCGGACTCAGAGAAGAAGAACGAGATGGCGTCGAGGAAGTTACCACAATTATGGAGCAACGCGAATGAACACGGCGAACCAGTATCTCAAAGCGATCTATCTCATCCAGCAGCAGGACAACAACCCCGCCGCCACCGGCCGCGTGGCTGACATGCTGGACGTCAGCCCGGCCAGCGCCAACGAAATGATCGGCAAACTCGAAAGCCGTGGGCTGGCCGAACACGAGAAATACAAGGGTGTCAGCTTGACCGACGAAGGAATCGTCCGCGCACGCGATGCGCTCCAGACCTACTGCATCATCGAGCGCTTTCTCGTGAACGTACTGGACGTCGAGGAGTTCCGCGAGGAGGCCAGGGAGCTAGAGAGCGTCATCGACGGCACGGTCGCCGAACGGCTGGATACGATTATCGACCGCAAGCCCGAGTGTCCTGACTGTTTCGACCCCGAACTCGATGCCTGCGGCTGTCTTGACGTGGAGTTCGAGGCCGAACATACCGCCGATTGACTCCCTATCGCTGTTACTGTCGACCGACTACGGCTATCACGCTGAGGCCGCCGACCGGGATTATCGCGGCCGCAGCGAAGACGCCCCGAACACCGAACAGTGGTACCAATGGCCCGAACAGGACCGGCGAGAGGAACTGACCCGTATATCCTGCCGAGGCGAGGTAGGAGCTGAACTGGCCCTGACGGTCGACGGGCGCGAGCGCCTCGATCCAGGCAAACGCCGAGGGAAACACCAGCCCTAACCCGAGACCGAAGGCGATGACAGACGCTATCGCGGTCAGTGCCGTCGACGCGAGCGCCGCTCCAACGAAAGCGATGACCCAGAGCGCGAGCGCCGCCCCAACAAGAACGGTCCTCCTCGTCCGACTGACGAGTCGGTCGTAGCCTGCCGCCGAGATCCCACCGGCCAGCCCGTTGGCAGCGAGATAGAGGCTGATCGAAAACGAGGAAGAAATCCATACGGTTTCCAACAGCGAGGGGTGAACTACCCCACCCTACTCAGCAACGCTTTGCGTTGCTTCCTTGAGGGCGGGGCTTCCTGCTTCTGTGACGCGACTTGCATCGACAACGATGGACGAATACTCGCCACCGTCAGTTGATACAGCGGTCGCAGTCTCCACAGGCGTTGCTTCGGAGTGAACCACTCCTAGTTTCTTGAGTCCCTTGTTGAGGACGTTGAGTGCCGCATTCCAATCTCTATCCGTTTCAAACCCACACGTCGGGCATGAGTGTTCTCGAATCCACAACGGCTTGTACACGCTCGTTCCACAAGATGCACAGTCCAACGTCGTGTTTTCTGGTTTGACCGTGACTACGTAGCACCCGTTCTTCTTGCCGTGATGCTGGAAAATAGTAATGAAATCACGCCACCCAGACTCAGCCTTGTTCCGAGCGTTCTGCGGGCCTTCGAGCATTCCTTTGACGTTCAAGTCTTCAAGGAACACTGCTGAACACTCAGTCGTGTAGTAGTGTGCGAGTTTGTTCTTGAAGTCCCACTTCTTCTCGTTCATCCGAGTATGGACTTTCGCTACTCGCAGGCGTTGTTTGTCCCAATTGTTCGACTCGTATTCTTTGCGAGACAACGCTCGTTGCTCGCGTTCGAGGCGTTCCCGGTCGCTGGACAGGTCAAGTCGGTTAACGACAACGCCGTTTGAGTCATGGATGTAGTTGAGAACACCAAGGTCAATACCCACACAGTCGTCCACAGACAGTAATTCAATTGCTGGTTTCTTGGGTTCTTTCACATCGATGCAGAACGACGCATACCACGCACTAGTGGGTTCTTTCTTCACAGTCACCTCTTTGATTTCGGCGTCTTGGAGGATGTCTCGGTGGAGGCGGATTGGAATCCAGCCGATTTTCGAGAGATACAGCAATCCACGCCCATTTGGGCCACTCTTTTGGTCGAGTTTGAAGCCTGATTGGTTGTAGGTGAAACTGCGGAACTCTCGTGGTTTCTTCCAGTTCAACGAGCCAACGTTGTACCCTTTCGCTTTGAGCTTCCCGAGGTTGGTGATATTTCGAGCGATTCGCTCGATATGAGTTTGCAAGACCTTCGAGTACACGTCTTTCAGGTCTGTCCACCACGTTTTGAGTTCGGGAAGTTCGTCTCGGATTTTGGTGACTCGTTGTTTCACGGTTCCAGCGGATTCTAGGATTTGGTTGAATCGGTAGAGTCCGTGGTTGTAGACTTGTCGCACGGTGTTTCGTGTCCAGTCCATCGTTTCGCGTTGCTCCTCGGTGGGCAACAAGCGGAATCGTGGACTGTATTCCATGCGACTTGTCAAACTATTCGAAATTGGTTGTATTAATGGTAGTGATTAGGGCGTTTGCGTCCCGTGTGGGTGCTGTATCCCCTCCCTACTCGCTCACTCCACTCCGTTCGCTCCTTGAGGAAGGGGGCTTAGCACCCTACTTTTCAGCTAAAAGACGACGATGCTGTACAACAGGGCATTTGCCCCGAAGTACAGCAGATACACCGACAGCAGGGCAGGCTGTCGACGAATAACGCTGACGACGCCAGCGATCCCCGCTTGCGATTCCGTTTGTCGACTCCGTGTTCCTGTCTCGGGAATCGTCATGATCGCCAGCAAGCCAAGGGGGAGTGCGATCAGATAGACGCCGAACGGTGCCTGCCACGAGAGGATGCTGAGCGCGCTGTCGACCAGCGGCCAGATCACTGCACCGACGCTGTTCGCGCTGCTCCGCAATCCTAGTGCACGGTTTATCCGCTGGCCCTCGTAGAGTTCGTAGATCAGAACCGTGATCCTAGTGTAAACGAGCGCGACGCCCACGCCGAGGACGGCCCGCGAGGCCAACAACGGGAGAAACGAATCGATCCCCAGCCCCGCCGCCGATTGTTTACAGCAGGAGGCCAGCAATAAACGGTCGGCGCGGGCCGATCCGGTCGACGAGCGCGCCCGCAAACGGACTCACGAGGACGATGAGCACGCCGTGGGTCGTGATGATGATGAGTCCCGCTTGGGACTCCGAGACGCCGAGGCTCGACTTGATCGCCGGTACGATCGGTCCGAGAATCGCCCGGCCATCACCGTCAGCGTCGCGGACGCCAAAATCACCCATAGCGTCGCGCGTGTCCTCGCAGCCGCCATAACCACTTTTCATCAGGACGAAGCAACATGGTTGTGGTTTCACGGTCGACAGACACTTTCGATATACCAGCATACAGTTTAAAAGACGGCCAAAACTGGCCTATTGCCGTCTCAATCGGACTGTATCTGGTTCGTTTCGTGAATCATAGTGGTTCCCCTGCCAATTGTGGATTCAGGACCAATCCAACGCAGCAGAGTGTAATTGTGGAACACGAAGCTACTGAGACAGTGCTTCTCGGGCGGTAGTAAACACAATGGGTCGTCGACAGCCGACCAGGTACTGTGACAAATTCGAGTAGTACCGATTTATCGTCTGTGTGGAGGGAATTCAGCGTCGACCAGTATGTCGTTTGCTCCGTTTATCGCAAGACAGCTCCCGTATTGAATCACTTACATAACAAATTCTCCTGTCTGAGTCGCTGAACTGCCGAATTTCTAGATACAGACATTGCAGAAGCACCCAAACCAGACTATCCA
>NZ_JAQFWV010000023.1:0-46941 GCF_056175805.1 Halohasta sp. A2
AGGGAGCGTTGTCGTTGTCTTTGCAGGTTTCCCAGATGGACGTTTGGTTGACTGCTGCAAGGGTGACGACAGCCCAGATCTCGCCGGGATCGAGGGACGAGCCCTCGATTCCCGGCAGCGGGAGCTGTCCAATGAGATCTTCCGCTAGATCTTTCACGTCTGTGGCTGAAAGACAACCGTCTGGTTGAGGAATCGTGAACACATTCACTCAACCAGACATCTTCCTGATGAGAGCTACGTTTTAGCTACAGCTCTCAGACCGGTTGGGAAGTACCGATGTTCGCGGCGTCGACTTTGTACTCGATCGGCCCGTCCGGGGATTCGTATTTGATGACAGCCATAGAGAACGGTCAGTAGCGATTCGTAATGAATCCTCCAGTCGAGCGGGGGAAAGGCGTTTAGCCTCACGGTTGAATGTCGGTACATATGGGTTTAGAGGACTTTACTGATCTCGATGAGGAGCGGGTGGCTGACGACGGATCAGCCACCGAGTCGACGAGCGGCCCCACAGAGTCGACGCGCGAATCCACTGAGTCGACGACAGACAGCACTCGTGAACCGGGGCCAGACGATACGTTCGACGAGCTTTCGGTCGAGGTCGACGGCGAGGACCTCGGCCTCGGTGCACTGTCGGTCACCCAGGGCCTGCGAGTCAGCGCCGAAGAAGACGATACGGTCGTTCGAGCGTTCGTCACGGCGGGCAACCGCGAGTCGGTCCGCCTCGGCACGTATCTGCTCGTTCCGTACCCAGATAATGAAAGCCTCTTTTGCAAAATCGTCGGTCTCGAATACGCCCAGGAGTTCCAGTCCGACGATGCCACCGAGATCCACGCCCGCCGAATGATGCGCACCTCGGGCATCGAGGAACGCGACTACAAGTTCATGGCCGAACTCGAACCCGTAGCGGTGCTGTACACCGACTACAGCGACGACGGCGAGGCCGAACTCAAACGCCGGATGACCGACCGGGTACCCAAACCCGGAGCGGTCATCCAGCAGGCGACCGACAGCGCCGAAATCAAAACCGGGCTCAAAATCCCCGAAGACGGGGTGTTTCTCGGCCATCTCTCGGTCGGCGGCGAGAAAGTCGAGACCGCCGCCAGCCCGCCGACGATCGACTACCGGATCAAGGACGATTACGACTCCGGCGATCCGCTCGTTTTCCGCCACACGCTCGTCGCTGGCGGCACCGGCTCGGGGAAAACACACGCCTCGAAGAACGTCCTCCGACAGTATCTGAGCGAGAACCGGGCCTACCCGATGGACGACGGCCGGACCGTTCGGCCCGCAGTCGTCCAGTTCGACCCACAGAACGAGTACGCCCAGATGCACGACGACAACCCCGAGTTGGGAGGCGAATACGCTCGTCGACTGGAGCGCGAAAGTGTTGCCTACGGCGGGGTCGACGACACCATCGCGCTCGTACCGAAAGAAAAAGGGACCAGCTACGGCGGCGATAACCACCGTGCTGAACGCATCGAGTTCACGATTCCGTTTTCGATGACCGAACAGCGGCCGTGGCTCGTTGCGGGCAGTAGCCTCAACGAGAACCAGTATCCTGCGCTTCGAACTCTCTTGAACCGCTTTTTCCGCCAGTACGGCCAGAGTGGGACCTACACCCAATTCAAAGGGTTTCTCGACGATCCCGCACTCAGAGAGGAGCTCGACGAGTCGGGGCGCGTCCACGAAAAGACGTTCGACGCGGTCAAGCGCCGGGTGTTGTCGATGCCGTCGGGTATCTTCGACCAGTCGGCCAAACCCATCACCGAGCTTGATCACCAACTCGTCCGGCCCGGCGGCCTCACCGTGATTCCGACCTACCATCTGAGTTCGAGTCGCGCCAAGGAACTGTTCGTGCTGGCGGTCTCGACGTATCTGATCGACGATAAGCTCTCGAACACGCCCGACAGCGACCGGATCAAAGAGACGCCGATCGTCCTCGGGATGGACGAAGCCCACAACTTCCTCGACGAGGGCGACACCGTCCAGGCCCGCAAGGTGATCCAGAAGTTCACCGAGGCAGCCAAGCAGGGCCGCAAAGAACGGCTCGGCCTGTTTTTGATCACGCAGGACCCACAGGATATCGCCGACTCGGTATTTAAACAAATCAATACGAAACTCGTGTTGAACCTCGGCGACGACGAGGCGATAAAGAGCGTCAACATTCCGTCGACGCTCCAGTCGAAGGTACCGTATATGGAAAAAGGACAACTGGTCGTTTACTCGCCGGACAACTCCGAGCCCGTCGAAGTGATCGGCCTGTCGACCTGTTTGACACGCCACGGCGAGTGACCGAGCCGGGTTAGTGGTGGGCGTACACCTGGATTTCGCCCGAGCCCGTGACGATGACGCCCCACTCGTCGACGGTGAAGCCGACGAAACAGGAGCGCTGGGGCGCGGTGTTCGGTTCACGGACGACCAGTTCGAGTGCGTCCGGATCGATAGCCTCGTAGAGCGGCGGTAGGTCAAGCGGGTCACGCCCGCTGACTGCCGCGAGTGCGTCGATAACTACCTCGGTGATTGGTCGAGTCTGTGCTGGGTTGTACTGTGTAATGTAGTGGAGTTCCCCCTCCCCCTGAACGGCTGCATTAGACATACACTCTCTCCGACGACCCCTGCAGCAATGAACATATGGCTGTGATATGTGTGATATACTAACCGCCGTCTGTCGGTCGTTCGTAGGCTATCGCTCGACTGATACTCGGTTATTTATCGACCGCTGATATACTCATACCGACGTAACTATCGGTCTTTGGTATACCAGTGCGAACGGGAGTCAGCCAACAGAGAAAGTCAGCTATTAGCGAACGTAAACGACGGGTTACGGGTCGGTGTCGACGGATTCGTCGACTGATTCGGAGTCGTCGTCTGTGTCGGGCTCATCGACCGTGTTGGACTCGTCGAGGTTATCAGACTCGTCAGATGCGTCAGAATCACGGGTTTCGTCAGACTCGTTGGGATCGCTAGATTCGTCCGAATCACTATCTTCTCCGGAAACATCTGCGGAGGGTTCATCGGTCGACCCCTCATCGAGCGCGCTCTCAGTCGACCGCTCGTTGGGGAACTCAGCAGCGAGTTCGGATTCTGTGGTATCGGTGTTCGATTGGGGTGAGCTGGCCGAGACGGCCGTTTTCTCATCGTCGACAAACGCCGTTAGTTGCTCCCTAACAGTGAGTCGTTTGACGGTTCCGGAGGCGGTTCGCGGCAGCGCGTCGGCGAAAGCGATCAGCCGTGGGAGTTTGTAGCCAGCCAGTCGCTCGCGACAGAAACTCTCGATCGTTTCTTCGGTTAGGGTCTCGCGTTTCGGGACGATCAGCGCGCCCACACGCTCGCCCCACTTGTCGTCGGGGACGCCGACAACCGCTGCCTCGTCGACGTCGGGATACGAGCGAAGCACCTCGACGATCTCGCCGGGGTCGACGTTTTCACCACCGGTGATAATGCGATCGTCCAAGCGGTTGAGCACGAACAGATAGCCGTGTTCGGACGCATAGCCGATATCCCCTGTTCGAAGGCCGTGTTCGCAGAACGCCTCGACGTTGCCGTCGACGTCGCCGTAATACCCCGAGGTGACCATCGGCCCCGAGACGACGATCTCGCCGCGCTGGCCGGGACCGACCGGTTCGCCGTCGTCGTCGATGATCGTGAGATCGGTCCACAGCAGCGGTCGACCGACCGTTCCGGTGCGTTCGAACGCCTGCTCGGGGCGAGCGGTCGCGATCTGGGAGGCCGTTTCGGACATGCCGTACGTCGGAAACACGGGGATCGAGTAGTTTCGACACCGATCGATCAGCGAGTCGGGCGCGGGAGCCCCACCGAGGAGCACCGCCCGCAGTGAATCTGAGAGCGTCCCACGCCGTTCGAGCATCGACGAGAGCATCGTCGGGACCAGCGAGACGACGGTCACGTCGTACCTGTCGATGTCGTCCGCGGCGCTCGCGGGTTCGAACGAGGGTCGGAGAACGACCGCGGTCCCGTACAGCGTCGAGCGCAACACCGGGGCGATTCCGCCGACGTGGTAGAGCGCCAGCGTCAGCAGCCACCGGTCGTCGGGATTGACGCCGAGTCGGAACCCCGAGGCGACCGCGCTTGCCAGCAGGTTCCCCATCGTGAGAACGACGGCCTTGGGCCGACCGGTCGACCCGGAGGTAAACACCATCAGCTGTGGATCATCGAACTCCCACTCGACCGGCTTGACCGGTTTGGGCTCGACGGCTCGGAACGACGCAACGTCCTTGAACTGGGGTTCGTCGACCGAGGCGACCGGCGTCTCGTCGGTCGACTCGACGGCGAGCTGTTCGGTATCCGATCCACAGACGAGCATCGAGAGATCACAGTGGGTAATCTGGTCGGCGAGCTCTGTGGGTGTCAGGCGGCCGTTGAGTGGGACCAGCCGCAGCCCCATGCGCTGGGCGGCGTGGAGCAGGCAGATCGACAGTAGCTGTGTCGACATCAGCATCCCGACGTGGTCACCGGGTTCGATGCCAAGTCCGGCAAGCCGACCCGCCGTCTCGTCGACCGCGGCGTCTAATCCGTTGTACGACCACCGGGTATCGGTCATCGTGTCGATCAGCGCGAGATCGTCAGGTGTTGCGGCTGCACGGTGGGTGAGCCAGTCGTGCATGCGACTATGGCGTCCAGAACGCGACACTCATCGCACTGCCCTAACAGGCGACCTCATTGGTCCTCGTCGGATGCCCGCACCGTGAGTACCGGCACGTCGGCCGTCCGAACGACGCGTTCGGTGACGCTTCCGAGCAGATAGCGATCCAGGCCGGTTCGTCCGTGTGTCCCCATCACGATGAGGTCGATGTCGTGGTCGTCGACGTACTCGATGATCTGGCCGTGGGCCGTTCCCGAAACCATCTCGGAGACCGCCGAGACACCGGCGTTTTCGGCCGCTTCGAGCGTCGTATCGAGCGCCCGTTCGCCCTGGGTTCGCAGCGCGTCGAGTACGGTTTCGGTGCCCGCATCGAGCGAGGTGTAGACCGTCGTATCGAGCACGTACAGCACGTGTAGTTGTGCATCGTACTGAGCGGCGAGCTCGACGGCATGCGACAGTGCCGCCTGTGAGGCCGGTCCACCATCAGTCGGGAGGAGTATATCACGGTACATTTGCCTAACTGTTTTTCCGATTGTACATAACCCTTGGGCAAACTCACAGCCGACTGACCATCGTGCCTTGAGCCTTCCAACACAGTCGAACCGAGCGCCCCAACCCGCTCCCGTCGCAGCGTTAGCTTCTTATATGAACCATACTTCGTGATGAACCGCGACGGTGACCGACCGTGATCATCGAATACTCCCCACGTACTGCGATTCGCCGTCTCACTAAGGCGACACATTTATATGCTTTGGTCGATAACTCTATGTTAGGAACCCCACCAGGCTTTCTTCTTTTTTCTGGCTTGTGGGATCATCCGGGGGACATCATGAGCGATACAACAATCAGAACCTACGTCAGGGGAGACGAGCGGACAACAGAACAGACCGACAGCCGCCATGCAGACGAAACGCTGAGCTGTCCGGAGTGTAGCGGCCAGCTCATCACTGATCAAGAACACGGCGAGACGGTGTGTGTCGACTGTGGGCTCGTCGTCGAAGAGGACGCCGTCGACCGCGGTCCCGAGTGGCGGGCGTTCGACAGCTCCGAACGCGACTCCAAATCTCGCGTGGGCGCACCCACGACGAAGATGATGCACGACAAGGGGCTGAGCACCAACATCGGCTGGCAGAACCGTGATGCCTACGGCAAGGCCCTCAGCTCGAACCAGCGTCGACAGATGCAGCGGCTCCGCACGTGGAACGAGCGGTTCCGCACGCGCGACAGTAAAGAGCGCAACCTCAAGCAGGCGCTCGGCGAGATCGACCGGATGGCCAGCGCATTGGGCCTTCCGAAAGCCGTTCGAGAGACGGCCTCGGTGATCTACCGTCGGGCGCTCAACGAGAACCTACTTCCGGGCCGCTCCATCGAGGGCGTGGCGACCGCATCACTGTACGCCGCGGCCCGTCAGATGGGCAACCCGCGGAGCCTCGACGAGTTCACCGCTGTCTCACGAGTCGACAAAATGGAGATGACCCGGACCTACCGGTACGTGGTCCGCGAGCTCAAACTCGAAGTTCAACCCGCCGACCCCGAGCAGTACGTCCCGCGGTTCGTCTCGCGGCTCGAACTCTCCGACGAGGTCGAACGCGAAGCTCGGTCACTGCTTCGAGGAGCGAAAGAGGCTGGCATCACGAGCGGGAAATCGCCGGTCGGCCTCGCCGCCGCAGCCGTCTACGCAGCCGCCCTGCTCACCAACGAGAAGGTGACCCAGAGCCAGGTCGGAACGGTCGCCGACATCTCCGAAGTGACGATCCGCAATCGCTACAAAGAGCTGTTGGAAGTCGACCACGACGAACTGTTCAACTAGGTCGTCGAGCGGTGGAGCGGGCCACCCACGATCCGTTCGAAAAGTGATATTTTCACACAGTGTTTAGTCTGTGGAGTGCGACAGCAAGTAGCATGGAAGAAGCGTTCGTCCGCCTTCTGTGTCCGGAGTGTGGGAAAAACTGGCAGAAAACACCGACCGATGCACCGCATATCCGGTCGAATTTTACCTGTCCGGACTGTCACGCAACCCGTCGGTTCGCGGAGTTCCTCCAGACGGACCGTGACCTCAAAGCCGTCAAGCAGTTTCAAGAAACCTGAGGCGCAGGTTCGCGGCGTCGACCGTGTCGTTGTGAGACCTTCGACCACCGTCTTGATTCGGGAGTGCGCGCAAGCGAAACGGAGCGGGAAAACACGGCTATATAGACCGCCATATCTGAATTATCACTATTCTTGTAGACGGAACGAGCCGTCAACGCCGCTCAGACCCCTGTTAAACGGAGACCCGTGTTAACTCATCTCAAGATAGTACTATAACCCTCCGGTCGCTACGAAGGTTTGCTCATGAAGAAGCAGGAGCTCATTCACCTACACGGCCTGCTTGCCGAGGTACGTACACAGTGTGAGATGTGGGAAGGCGCGTTCGATCTCACCGAATACGAAACACTTGGCATCAAGCCGACATCGATCCACAAGTCAAAGACCGATCACAAAGCAGCTGTTTTCAAACTTGCAAAGGGAATTACCAACGGAATGGCCGAGGCCAACGCCGAATCCGAGCCGCTGGCACCCAACGCAGACTAAACACTCCGAACAGTGTTGCAGCCGTTCTACCACTGACCAGTAGCGACCGAGCGATTCGTCTCGCTAGCGTCTGCTATCGAGTATCGCGTGCTCGGAGCCGCGCTGCGATTTCCGCACCGATCGTTTCCGGATCCACTTCGAGGATTTCGATTTCGTCGTCGATGCTGATCCGTCCGGGAGACAGCACCCGCGCACAGATCCCACCACGTCGTTCACCGAGCGCTCGGGCAACCCCCTTTTCATCGGCTACCCGCTCGACGTGTGCACAGGGTGGTCGCGGCCGTGTGCCGCGGAGTTCAGCCTCGCCGATTGAGAACGTCGTGTTGAGCAGTTCATCGAGGGGTTGGCCGCGGGTAACGATGTTGCGACGGTGTCGACCGTCCCAGAGATCGATCCCAAACGCCTCGTCGATCGTCTCCAGCGCCTCGGCTTCCAGCAGCGTTATTTCACAGACATCGAACGGCGAGTAGTGGCCCGTTCCGCGGAGATACCGATCGCCGACGAGTCCGCCGTCGACCGCCTCGACTGTCCGGTGTGATTCCATCGGCTCGCCGTCGGCCGGTGCCGTATACAGTTGCACGACGTTTCCCATAGCTCCGCTACACCATGCCCGTGTGTAACTCTCACGTCGACCGCGTGAGCCGAACGTCGAGACAGACGTTCACCTCGTGTGGTGCATACGAGCGGACGACGTGTTCGGTTTCGACCGAGAGCTCGTAGTCGGGTTCGGCTGCCGCACGAATCGCCGCGATCCCGGGGCCGAACGGATCGTCTTCGTGTTGAATATCGTAGTAATGGACAACGCAGTCGTCGCTCGCGAGGTCGACCGCCGTTTCGAGAAAGTCGTCGGCACTGTGTGGGAGGTTCATCACGAGCCGGTCTGCCCACCCCCGGTAGTCGTCGACTACCTCGCGCACATCGCCAGCAATCGCCGTTAGTGAGTCACTAACGTCGTTTTGCCTGGCGTTTTCCTCAAGATACTCGATCGCGGTCTCGTTGAGGTCGCAGGCGACGACCTCAGCCCCACGGTCAGCCACCGGGATGGCGAACGGACCCACGCCGGCAAACATGTCGAGCACGTGTTCGCCCGGTTCGATCTGCTCGACGACACGGTGGCGCTCGGTGGCCAGCCGGGGCGAGAAGTAGACCGCCGCGAGATCTACGAGGAACTCGTGGCCGTACTCGCGGTGGACGGTCTCGGTCGGCGAGCGGTCGACAGCCGCGCCTGCGTCCGTCTCTGTATGTTCCTGTTCGGCCACGAGTTCCCAGTCACGGACCCGAAGCTCGCCTTTAATTTTCGAAGCCCGGTTGAGCACCGATCGGACGGGGAGATCGGACGCCAGCACGGCGTCGGCGATCTCAGTCGCTCGGTCCGGATCGTCCTCGTCGAGAATGACGACATCGCCGAGCCGTTCGATCGATGGCTCGTAGCCGAGCAGATCGGCCGGCGTCTGGATTCGCTGGCGTGCGGGGAGATCGCGGACGGTCGTCTCGAACCGATCGTCGAGACCGTCGACGCTCGAAATCGGAATATAAAGGGTGTCCTCTTCGACGACGATCTGGTAGTCGTCTTCGAGCACCCCGGCGTTGGCCAGCAGCTGTCGACTCTCCTCGCCGTCTTCGCGTCGGACGGCGACACACGGAACCTCCATATACTTCACTTATTCGAGCCAGCGATGAGTAAGGGTGACGTTTCGGCGTGTAGCCACCGACGCGGACGAACAGGTTTACATCGGTTGCCTCAAAGGGGCGACTAATGACTACCGCGGAGTTTCCTGAACCACGCCCTGGGCCGTCATGGGAGCGGTTGCGGCTTCGGCTGGCCTGCAGTGGGGGTGTCTCAGTCATGCAGATCGTCGTCTTCTGGGATTTCGTTATCCAGTCGCTCCCGTTCATCTGGCCGCCACGAGAGCCGACCACCCAGTGGGTGAGCTTCCTATTGATTTCGGCCGGCTCGTTCGTCGTCGTCTCCGGGCTCGTCGGGACGCTGGTCGCGGATCAGATATATAACCGCTACGTGATCGACGATTCCGACCCGTACTCGTAGTCGTCGATACTGAGACGGCCGTGCTGCACGCCAGTCGACAGCACTGGCAGTCGTAACGGTATTACCACAGGGCCACGCTCTCCCATACATGGTCGAAAACGTGCTGTGGCCCGCCTACTTCGATGCCGGGCTCACGCGGTCGGAGGGCCGACGCGTTCCACTGGATCTCGCGGTCGACGAGCCGACCGTCGAGGAGATCGCTGAAGCCGTCCAGCAGGTCGGCTACGACGCGGTCATCGAACGCGACAAAACGTACTCCCGGGAGTTCGAGCCGCGCGGCCGCGTGCTCGTCAAGGGAGCCGACGACACCAAGAACGATCTGGTACAGGCGATAGGGGCCTACGTCGAACTCCTCAGAGACTGAGATGCGACGCATTGGCACCGTCGACCGAACCGCCCAGGGGCTGGCGATCGTCAAAACGGAGACGGACGACACCCCGGAGATCGGCCTCATGGTGGTCGACGAATCGCTGTCGACCGTCGGCCGAATCGTCGACGTCTTTGGCCCGGTAGACGGTCCCTACGTGGCGATCACGCCGAGCGGTGGGGCCGGACTCACCGAACTGGTTGGCACGAAACTCTACGCGCGGTAGCACTCGAAACACAACGCCCAAACCCCCCTCGGTCCAACTGCCCGATATGTTCCCCCGGGAGTACCGCGGCGTTGCCGGCGCTGTCCTACTGTTTTTGTTGATCCAGCTCGGTTCGCTCGCGCTCGTTCAGACCTTTTTTGATCAGGGCTATCAGGCGGTCGATAACCCCGACGATCCCACCAACAGTCTCGTCTACATCGGCGCGATCCTTCTGGCGACACTCGGCTTTCTGGCGGCGTTCAAGTACGATCTCGACTGGATCGTCCGGCTGGTGATCGTCGCCACCAGTGGCATGCTGTCGTGGTACGTCTTTTCGGCGATCCTCCCGTCGATCGTCTCGATTGTACTGGGTGCCGCGGTCTCGGTCGCGCTGTGGGTCCACCCCGAGTGGTACGTGATCGACACCGCCGGGGTGTTGATGGGCGCGGGTGCGGCTGGCCTGTTCGGAATTACGTTCGGCATTCTGCCAGCACTGATTTTGCTGTCGGTTCTCGCCGTCTACGATGCGATCAGCGTCTACAAAACCAAACACATGCTTGATCTCGCCGACGGCGTCATGGACCTCCGCATCCCCGCGATTCTCGTTATTCCGCTCTCGCTGTCGTACTCGCTGCTCGACGAGGAGTCCAACGGGATGCGAGAGACCGACGCCGAAACAACAGTCGACCAAGAGGCCGATGTCGAGGTCGACCAGCCGGAGGAGTCCGAAACCACGGACACTGATCGGGACGTGTTTTTCATCGGGCTCGGCGATGCCGTCATTCCGGGCGTGCTGATCGCCAGTGCAGCCTTCTTTTCGCCCGCAGCCCGGTTTGCCGTGCCGGTGATCGAACTCAATCTCCCCGCACTGCTCGCGCTGGTCGGAACGCTCGGCGGCCTGCTGGTACTGATGCGAATGGTGATGGAAGGCAGAGCCCACGCTGGCCTCCCACTGCTCAACGGCGGGGCGATCGGCGGCTACCTGCTCGGCTCGCTGTTGGCCGGAGTCTCCCTGCTTGAGGCGGTCGGCCTGGCCGGAATTCTCTGATAGTAGTCACTAGCTACTCCGTTTGGAATCGCGTTTCGGTGAAGTAGAAACTCCTACTGGCCGATCAGTCGTCGACACCCGCGCGGACTTTGACTGCCATTCCGGTGTCGAACGCGGCGATGGCTTCGGCCGAAAGTTCGGCTCGTCCGACCGCCAAGAGGTCGCCACGTTCGTGGACGACGACTAGTTCGTCGCCGGGACGAACCTCGGGGTCGACCGACGTGACGAACTTCGCAAACACGTTTTTGCCGTCTCGGACGAATGGCTCGGATTCGTCGTCGACGACGACACGGTTCACTGGATTGGGGAGTTCGAGGAGTCGACGCCCGCCGGCGAGTCCGAGCGTAAAGCGGCCGTCGACGCCGTACGAGATCAGCCGCGAGTCGCCAGTGTACACCTGTCGGGGTCGGCCACCGGTCGACCGCCGAACCTCGAACGAGTCGCCGGGTGGAAAGAGGGCGGTTCCCGCGCCTGCGCCGAACTGATAGTCCGCAATCGTTCGCAACCCGTTGATGTCGCGGGCCGGCGAATCGTCGCTCTCTCTGGTCTCGACGCCGGTCGACGCGGGCGTATCGCTCATAGCCAGTGGTTTCGGCGAACGAATAAAAACGGGCGGATTTCGCTCACCCCACGAGTCGATTTCGAACCCAAAACAGGAGTCCGAACAGACCGAGACCCAACACCACACCCACGGGCGTGCTCTGGAACACCGACCGACCGACCGCGAGACCGACCGCCATCCCGAGGATGAACGGAAAGCCAGCCGCCTCGATCTGTCGGTCGTCGACCATTTATAACAGGAACGTGTGTTCGTCCTCGGAGAGATCGGTGAACGTGTCGGTCGCTTCGATGAGTTCTTCGGCCGTCGAAGAACCGAACGCCATCACTTCGACTTTGACGCCCTCGTGTCGCAGGTGCGAACAGAGTCGAGAGAAGTCACCGTCGCCCGTACAGAGCACAACTGTGTCGACGTGATTGGCGAGTGTCACCGCATCGAGACTCATGCCGACGTCCCAGTCGGCCTTCTTCGTGCCATCGCCGAACGTTTTGATGTCCTTGATCTTCGTCTCGAAGCCGATGTCGACCAGTGCCTCGAAAAAGGTCTCTTCTTCGGGTGAATCCGCGCGGATGACGTACGCGATCGCGCGCGTGAGTTCACGGTCCGAGACCGCTTCGCTCAACAGGGCAGCGTAGTCGATATTCCGCGAATAGAGGCTGTGGGCGGTGTGATAGAGGTTCTGCGAGTCGGCGAGCACCGCGACCCGCTGGTTGGGGTGGATGTCGGTCATTCGGTATCACCGATGACACACCGGAGCTCCGAGGGGAGATACTCGCCGATCGCCGCAAGCAGTCCCGGCGGATCGGTGCCCTCGCCACAGACGATCGACTGTTCGAGCAGGCCGAGTCGCTCGACGGTAACGATGTCCTGGGCATGGCCTGCGCGGTTGACCGTCGCGCGAACCTCGCCCCGAGTGGCGCTGTTGACGTTGACACGGCCACGACCACGGCTCCAGTCGTAGAGCCGGTCTACCTCCACGTCGGCCAGCCGCGAAGGCTCGCCGTAGACGAACGTCATTGGGAGGTGCTGGACGAGTCCGAACCGGTCGCGGATCTGGGAGGGCGTCCCCGGACCGAGGCCGAGTTCGTTCGCTGGAACCCGAACCTTCTCACCCGCATCGAGCGTGATCCCGTCTTCGTCCCACGATTCGAGCGTGCCGACGTAGGGTTCACCCTCGGTGAAGTGGTCGGTGATTTCGCCCCAGCGTTCGCCCAGCACGTTCCGGGCGGCGGTCGCGTCGTCGCCGGTTAGGGTGACCGTAACGAAGTCGTCTCGGCGAACGCCGATTTCGGCCTCGACGCTGAGTTGGTGAATGTCGTTGTCGATCAGCGAGCCGAGGCTTTTGAGCGCGCGCTCGCGGGCCTCGCCTTCGACGTAACATTTGGTTGCGAGAACGACCATTATGAGGAGGCGTGGACGTCGACGTTGAGTTCGTCACGGAGCGCCTCGATCCGGTGTTCCATCGAGTCGACAAGTCGGTCGTTGTCCATCGATTCGAGCGGGGAGGCACATTCGGGACACTGGAAGCCGAAATCCATCGCCTCGCCGAACTCGAAGCGGATCGAACACACCTCGCAGAGATAGAACTCGTGGGTTCGTTCGTACTCCTCGCGTTCCTCGATCGCTTCGAGCAGACGGTGCATCTCCTCTTCGAGGTTCTCGGGGATGTTGTCGTAATGGAACGTCCAGAGATACGTCAGCCAGCCCGAGTCCTCGTCACGGAGCCGACGGTAGGAGGCTAGGTCGTTCTCGTAGAGAATGAACAGCGCACGGCGGACCGTGTTCAGTTCGAGATCGAGCTGTTCGGCGAGCTCCTCGTCGGTCACTTCGCCGTCCGGCGGTGCGGCCGCGACGGGCATCCCCTCGGGGCCGACCAACTCGTGGAGGTACTTCTGGATAACCGGGTCGTTCAGCAGATCCTCAAAAGCCATTACTCCGTTTCGGCGGTGAACTCGGTTAAAACCACCGAATGGACCCCGTGGTCACGTTAGGAGCCGTGATTTCGGTCTGACGGGGTCTCACCGGGAACCACCTTCTTACCGGTCGACTGCGGCACCACACGGTTTTCGGCGTCGACCCACTCCTGTGCTAACTCCCGGCCCTCGAACAACCGATCCAAAAAGACAGCCAACCCTGCGACCTCGGAGTGGGGCTGGTTGGTCACGCCGACGTTCCAGTCAGCGTACTCGTACAGTTCGAACGGCACCTTCTCGCCACCGACGACGATCAGCAGTGGCCCCGTTTCGAGTGCCGTTTGCACGTCGGCCTCGACCTCTTGGACCGGTAGACCGTACATCGTGAGATGGACGACCGATCCCTCCCAGTCGCGGACGAGCGCGCTGAGACTGTCGGACTGTTCGATCTCGAACGGCCCGCCGAACCGGTCGGTGATATCTCGGACGGTTTCGACCGACTGACCCGCGTTGTCGGGGACGATCACACGGTCGGCACCGAGTGCGCGGGCGGTGAGCCCGACGTGGGTCGTCATTCGGTCGTCACGGCCGGGACGGTGGCCGTAGCGGACGACGACGACCTCGTGTGTCTCCTGCATGGCAGAGTCGACTCGGCGGCGTGACCTGTGGGTTTCGTTTTTTCGGCGGTAGTTTCGGGCTACTGTGTCGACCACAATGCTCAACTCCCGGTAGTGACTGGCTACCACATGGTATCTGTTGGCGACCGAGCCCCCGACTTCACCGCCCCGCTGGTCGACGAGGAAACCCAGGCGACGACGTTTTCGGACCATCTCGGCTCCGGACCGATCGTACTCGCCTTCTTCCCGGCGGCGTTTTCGACCACCTGTACCGCGGAGGTCTGTGCGTTTCAGGACAGCCTCGGGCGGTTCAACGACCTGGGGGCGACAGTGTTCGGGATCAGCACCGATACGTCCTACGCGCTCGAACGGTTTCGCGACCACGAGGGGCTGACGTTCGGTCTGATAAGCGACAACGACGGCTCGATTATCGAGGCCTACGACGTCGTCGACGACTTCGACCACATCGCGATGTGGGGTGTGGCGACTCGATCGGTGTTCGTTGTCGATGACGAAGGGATGATCCAATACAGGTGGATCGCAGACAATCCGGGGCAAGAACCCGACTACAATGCAGTCGTCGACGCGGTCGACACACTGGCAGACTGACCACTAAGGCCGAGTGTTTTTGCCGGTAGGGGCGAAACAGTCGCCGAATGAGCGATTCCGAGCAGTCGACCGTCAAGTACGATCCGGCGGCCGACCATCCGTTTGCCGACGAACGCCTGAACGAACTCCTTCCGGTGATCACCTCCGATCCGGAGATCGTTACCTACCTCTCGGCCCAGAACGTCAACGCGGTCACCCGCAAGCAGTACAGTGATCACGGCCCGAAACACATCGAGATCGTTCGGAACCGTGCGTTGCGGCTCTACGAACTGCTCAAACGCGGTGGGATCGAGTTCAACGGCGCACGCCAACAGGGCCTCGACGAGTCGTTCGAACCCGTCATTATCGCACTCGCGGCAACGCTCCACGACATCGGTCACGTCGTCCACCGGGACAACCACTCGTACTACTCGATTCCGCTCGCAGCCGATGTGCTCGACCGACTCCTCGCGGAGCTGTACGGCGTCGAAAACGCTGTTCGGGTCAAGGCCGAAGTGCTCCATGCGATTCTGTGTCATCACACTGAGGAGACCCCACTCACGAAGGAGGCTGGAATCATCCGTATCGCCGACGGGCTGGATATGGAGCGCGGTCGCTCACGAATCCCCTACGAGAGCGGTGGTCGAGGGATCAACACGCTGTCGAGCCAGGCCATCGAGAACGTTCGGCTCGTCGAAGGTGACGACTCCCCAGTGCTCGTCGAAATCGAGATGATCAACGCCGCCGGCGTTTATCAGGTCGACAATCTGCTGAAGGCGAAACTCAAAGACTCGCTGCTCGAAACGGAGGTGCGGATCGTCGCCATAAACACGAAAGCCGACGATATGCTCGTCGAACGGATCGAACTCTGAGCCGTGTTACGTGCCGGTTTCGGTCGAATCGGTCGAGTGACCCAAACTGGTTAGGTCGCGTCCTTATTCACCACGGGCAGCTACCATCGGGTGCGAACCCACAGGCGACCCCACATGTCCAGAGTATCCCCCTCCACTGAGACTGATCGTGTGACGTTACTGTCGGATCCAACCCGCAGACGGATCTGTTCGATACTGACCAATCCGGACCCCCCAACCTCCGAACGTGATCTGGCCATCGAACTCGCGGCGCGACAACTGGAGAAATCCGCGGCTGCAGTGACTCCCGACGAACGCCGCCAGCAGCTGATTCGACTCCGTCACCACCAGCTTCCGAAACTCGCCGACTACGGACTGATCGTTTACGGACGCTCGACGGATTCGGTCGGAATAACGGCCGCAGGCGTTAAGACTCTCGTAGCGGCCACAGGCGGTCGACTGGATCGGCCGATGGCGGTCACAGCCGAACAGTAACGCGTTCGAGCACAGATCTCCCGGTTCGATCGTATCGCAGTTCGAATCCGTCGCAGGCGTTTGTTACACTGGTTACCTATCTATCTATCCGATTGATTATTAAGTAGTCCCAACAGATACGTCTAACACTGCACCCACGAGTATGTCTGATGCTACACAGTCACAGGAGATCCCCGAGACGGAGTGGGATCAGGAGACAACCAGCCATGAGCCGTCGGCCGACGACGGATTTGCAGCGACGGCCGCGGCCAAACTGGCCGAACTCCGTACCCGCCTCGGCCTGGCGAGTCGGATCATTCGCAGCTCCCCGATCGACATCCGCCGGTACCGACCGGCCGAAGACGGCTATCTCGCGACGTTCGAGCCTCCAGATGGCCACGTCGAAGTCGGCCGCTACTGGGTCAACGCGCCGTTTGCGTACGTCGTGGTCACCTACAACGATGCCGACAGTGAACATTATTATAGTGCGGTCGAACCGGATCTCGATA
The DNA here is from genome assembly GCF_056175805.1 of Halohasta sp. A2. Taxonomy (NCBI): domain Archaea; kingdom Methanobacteriati; phylum Methanobacteriota; class Halobacteria; order Halobacteriales; family Haloferacaceae; genus Halohasta; species Halohasta sp. A2. Next base: position 16,353 of record NZ_JAQFWV010000023.1, read on the forward strand.
CGTTCGAACGAGAGCTCCTGACCCGCATAAAAAGCGATATCAGAGCGCCCTTGATGTACCAGTCGTCGACGCAAAAAAGCACGGAGGGCGCACTCGTTTCCGAACTCAAGCGACTGCTGGAGACGTACGGAATCACAGTCGGAATGCGGACGTTTCACTCGCTGTTCTACTATCTTAAACGTGATTTCCGCAGATTCGGGAAGCTCGATCCGTTGTTGAACGACCAACATATCGAGGATATCTCGTGTGATGGCTACGAGCTACCCATCTTCGTCTATCACGACGAGTACTCCGATATCGAGACGAACATCTCGTTCGCCCAAGAGGAGTTGGACAACTTCGTCATCCGACTGGCCCAGCAGTCGGGCAAACACATCAGCGTTGGCGATCCAATGGTCGAAGCGACGCTCACTGACGGCTCTCGGGCCGAAATCTCGCTCGGTCGGGAAGTTACCCCTCGCGGTTCGGCGTTCACGATCCGGCAGTACGCCGACGAACCGTTTACGCCGATCGATCTCATCAATTATAACACCTTTAACATCGAGCAGATGGCCTACTTCTGGCTCTGCATCGAGAACAACAAGAGCCTGATTTTCGCTGGCGGGACGGCGTCGGGAAAGACCACCTCGATGAACGCGGTATCGATGTTCATCCCGCCGCGGTCGAAGGTGTTGACCATCGAAGACACCCGGGAGCTATCGCTGTATCACGACAACTGGCTGTCGTCGATCACGCGCGAACAGCGCACCGAGGGATCGAACATCGACATGTACGATCTGCTTCGGTCGGCGCTCCGGCACCGCCCGGAGTACATCATCGTCGGCGAGGTCAGAGGCAAAGAGGCCGTCACGCTGTTTCAGGCGATGAACACGGGCCACACCACGTTTTCGACGATGCACGCCGACTCGATCGAGACCGTCATCAACAGACTGGAGAACGAACCGATCAACGTCCCCCGGGCGATGGTCCAGTCGCTCGATATGCTCTCGATCCAGACACAGGCCCGGATCGACGACCAGCGTGTCCGCCGGGCGAACGTCATTGGTGAGATCCGGGGCGTCGACCAGCGAACGGGCGAGCTCGACTACGCGTCGGCGTTCAACTGGAACGCTGGCACTGACACCTTCGAGCGCAACGACAGCGAGCTCTTAGCCGAGATCCAAGACGACCGCGGCTGGAGTCGAAAGGAACTACTCACCGAGATGCGGAACCGCCGGCGCGTACTCGCATATCTCCAACAGAAAGGAATCAATGACTATCGGGAGTTCACCGCGCTGATAAACGAGTACTACGCCGATCCAACGCGAGTGTTGGACAGAATCGAAGCCGATTCGGCGGTCGACGATCCGACCAGACAGGCTGTCGACGGCTAATGTTCGTCTATATCCCACTGGTGATTGGGCTCGTGTTGGTCAGTCTCCTTGCGCTTCCACAGTTCAGCGACCGGGCGACGGTCATTCTCGACGGTGTCGCTCAGACACTCATCGGTGAGACGTTGCTCTCAGAGCGGCGTCGACGAATACAGCAACCCGAAATGGAGGCTGCCCACATTCCTCGATCGTACAAGTCGTTTCGCACACAGACCGTGCTGTACTCGTGTATCGTCGGCCTCGGCGCGGGCATCGCCTGTCTCACACTTATCTGGCTTGTCGTTTCGGGTCTTCAAGCAGCGCTCGGTGGTTCGGAACTCGAGTGGCTTGCTAACTCGATCACGATGCTCGAAAGCATTGGCGTGTTTGAGTTTTGGCCACGTGTGGGGATCACACTCGTCGGCAGCCTTCTGATTGCAGTGGGTGTCGGATTCGTGGCTAACTGGCTTCGATGGGTGATTATCGGCCAACAAACGTACGCCAGGGGCTCGAAGATCGACGCGACGCTGCCGCGGATGGTCGCGTTCATGTACGCGCTCTCGAGAAGCGGCATGCCCTTTGCACAGGTACTCAGAACGCTCGCTGACAACCGTGCGGTGTACGGCGAGGCCGCTTCCGAAGTCAACGTGACTGTTCGGCAGATGGACCTGTTCGGAGTCGACCTCCAGACAGCCATCGAGGACATGAGCGATCGAACACCCTCGGAGAGTATGTCCGAACTCAGCGAGAACCTCAGTAGCGTTCTCGGCAGCGGCCGGAGCCTCTCGGCGTACCTCCGGTCGCAGTACGAACGCTACCGCGAGGAGGCAAAGGCCCAACAGGAGCAGTATCTCGAACTGTTGGCGACGTTCGCCGAGGCGTACGTCACGGTGTTGGTCGCCGGTCCGTTGTTCGTGATCACGACGCTGGCGGTGATCGGCCTCGTGTTGGACGACACGCTACCGATCATGCGTTCGATGACCTATGTGGCCATTCCACTGGCTTCGTTTGCCTTTATCGTCTACGTCGACAGCATAACCGAGTCGGCGGGCACGCCCGGCGATCTGGACTACGACGAGGAGCTCATCGATGCGGGTTCGATCAAACAGACCCAAACCGTGGCTGATGGCGGCAGCATCGACAGTCGCTGGCGAACTCAGTACGAGACACTGCAAACCTACGACAAACTCGACCGACTGCTCACGTGGGTTTCCGAGCCGTTCGCAATGATCCGTCGCAATCCGGCAGTCACCTTCTACGTGACTGTGCCGGTCGGCCTTGTGTGGGTCGGGCTCACGATCGATTCGTTCGACCCAGAGCTGTTCAGTTTTCTGACGGCGGTCGTGCCGCCGGTGACCGAGGCGACCATCGTCACGTTGGGCATCTACGCAGTGGTGTACGGACTCAAAAAACGGCAGGCGAGAGCGATCGAACGCGCGATCCCAGATTTCCTCGACCGGTTTGCGAGCGTCAATGACGCGGGGATGTCGATCGTCGAAAGCTTCCGTCGGGTCAAAAACAGCGATCTCGGTGGGCTCACCCCGGAGCTCAAACGTACCTGGCAGGATGTCCAGTGGGGATCGGATATCGCGACCGCACTGAAACGGCTGGACCGACGCATCGATTCGCCAGTGGTCACGCGCGCCGTGACGCTGTCAACGAACGCGATGGAGACCAACAACGATATCGCGCCTGTTCTCGAGATTGCAGCCGACGAAGCCCGGTCGACGCGTGCACTCAGCAAGCAGCGCAAACAGGTGATGCTGACGTATTTGGTCGTCATCTACATCGCGTTTTTCGTCTTTCTCGGCATCATGGCCGCGTTGATGGTGGCATTTATCCCAGCGATCGAAGACGTCGTCGCCAAGATGGCCGAAAGCACCTCGGAGTCGGGTAGGGCACCGACCGGCGGACTGGGTATCTCGGGTGACCCTGACAGTATCAATATCTCGGGGTATGAAACGCTGTTTTTCCACGTCACGCTCGTCCAGTCGATCTGTTCGGGACTGGTCGCCGGACAGCTCGGTCAAGGATCGGTCAAAGACGGTGTTGTCCACGCGACCGTCATGTTGCTGATCACCTATGGCGCGTTCTCCATACTGTAGCCTGACGCGCACGCCGACGAACGAGCCGTCGACGTACACTGTTGTCGACCCAATATGGCTTTGGCCGTCGACGAGTAGGTCCCAGTATGCCCGCCGATCTCACTGAAAAAACCGACCGCTACGAACGGATGCTGGCTGACGCGCTGGACGCTGCCGAACAAACACCACCCACCGGAACGCCGCTGGCGGAAGCAGCTACCGACTGCCGAGCGATGGCTGCCTCGTATCTCCGGGATGGTCGACACTTCCGCGAGAATGAGGATCCGGTCAACGCGCTGGCGGCGTTTTCGTACGGCTATGGCTGGCTGGATGCAGGGGTTCGGATGGGCCTGTTTTCGATTCCTGAAGAGACCGAACTGTTCACGATGTGAGCTTTTGATGAGAGCACAACCGGTGGATGTCGACTGGTGAAACGTAGCCGTCGTAGCCACCGCCTGCTGCGTTATCCGAGTCTGAACGTCGACCCGTCGCCGCTATCTTCGACCGCGACGCCGAGCGCTTCAAGACGGTCCCGGAGTTCGTCAGCCTGTTCGTACTCACTGGCTTCGCGAGCGTCTTCGCGAACCGCCAAGACGAGTTCGACGAGGTCGCTGGCGATGCTCACCTCGCCCTCGGAGACGGTCTCGAACTGAAGCCCGAAGGCGTCGCCGCTCAGTCGGTCGAAAGTCTCGACCGCCTTTTTAAGTCCTCGATAATCGTACTCGGTGGCCTCGTCGACGTGTTTGTTGACCGCGGTCGTGAGTTCGAGCAGTGCGGCCATCGCTTCGCGAACGTTGAAGTCGGCGTTCATCGCCGTAGTGAACGCCTCGGTGGTCTCGTCAACCGCCGCCCGGAGGTCGTCGTCAACTGCTTTGGCGTGGGCGTCGACCGAATCGAGGGCGTCGACGGCCGTTTCGTAGGCGCGCTGGAGTCTGTCCCACCGCTGTTGGGCTTCGGCCATGGCGTCTTCCGAGAAGGTCTGTTTCGAGCCGTACTCGGTCGACAGATAGAACGTCCGGATGACGTTCGGGCCGAATTCGTCGAGAGCCGCCTCGACCGTAAAGAAATTGTCGAGGCTCGAACTCATCTTCTCGCCTTTTGTTTCGAGCAGGCCGGTGTGAAGCCAGTACTTAGCGAACTGCTGGTCGGTGGCGGCCTCGCTTTGGGCAATCTCGTTTTCGTGGTGCGGAAAGACCAGATCGTGGCCGCCGACGTGGATATCGATCGTCTCTGCGAGATGTGTCATCGACATCGCCGAGCACTCGATATGCCAGCCCGGCCTGCCCTCGCCCCACGGCGAGTCCCACGTTTCGCCTGAAGGGGTCGCGTCGCCGTGGTCGTGTTTGGCGTGCTCGCGGATCGCCTCGGGCGAGACACCCCCGGCTTTCCAGAGCGCGAAGTCAGCGGGGTTCCGCTTTTCGGAGCGTTCGTCAACCTCTCGCTGGGCTTCGAGATCGTCGACCTGCTGGTTCGAGAGCTTTCCGTAGTCGTCGAAGGTGGTCACGTCGAAGTACACTGATCCATTGGTCTCGTAGGCGTGGCCTGCATCGATCAGTTCCTTGATGAGGGCGATGATCTCGGGGATGTGTTCGGAGACCCGTGGGTAGACGGTGGCGCGTTTGAAGTTTAGCGCGCGCATGTAGTCGACGACCTTTTGGATGTAGTGCCGTGCGACGTCGGCTTCGGTCTCCCATTCGGGGCGCTCGCCGATTCTGGCGGCGATCTTCTCGTTGACGTCAGTAAAGTTCTCGACGTGCCGGACGTCGTAGCCCGCGACGTCGAGCCAGCGGTGAATGACGTCGGCGTGGGTCCACAGGCGGGCGTGGCCGAGGTGGGGGTCGTCCGAGACCGTCAGCCCACAGACGTACAGCAGGACGTCGTCGCCGGTCGGCTCGAACTCCTCGCGGTCGCCCGTCAGCGTGTTGGTCACGGTGAGAGTCATACGTGGGCAAATCCACAGCGGGAGGCGATTTGAAACCGTCGAAAACGGAGTCGAATGCCTACCGGTGGGGGATGGCTACCTGCAGTCGATGGCGTCGACGTGTTATCGCTTCAGGGAGTAGGCGATGAGAATGAAGCCGAAAAGCACGAACCCGCTTTCGATGACGACGCCGATGATGAGCGCGGTTTCGAGGAGTTCGTACACCAGCCCGGCGAGGATCGAGCCGATCAGTACGAGCCCGAACCCGGCCGCGAGATACCCCAGCGACTTGTCGCCGCTACGGCGGTAGGCCTTTGTGGCATAGTAGACGACGGTGCCCCCCGCGACCACCAGCAACGCCTTTACCACGAGTAGCACGATCCGGATGAGTTCGGAATCTGCCGTGGTATGAGCCATACTTACCGTTCCAATGTGCGACTAATAATGTTTCCGAGTCATTGTGTGTTTGGTGTGTTCTTCTAAATCTTTGGGATTTCAATCCGTTCGCATATGCCGAGGCGCTACGCGCCTCGGGCCGTGCAAGCGGGCCGAAGGCCCGCGCGCAGATGTCGGGAGTGCGGGGGGTTTTTCCGATTCCGAAACTGCAACCACAGAGACGAACCGATTTCGCCCTCAACATTCAGCCACGGCTTCGACCAACTGGACGACCTGTGGTCCATCACGACGCGCAACGACGAGCACCATCGCTCCGTTGACGACCCCGGCGGCCTCGACGTCAATCTCGTGGATCCGTACCCGGGCCAGCGTCTCGGCGAGCAACCCCGCGTCGACCTCTCCTGTCGCGTGAACCGCCGTTTGCCCGTCCATTGCACCATCATCCACCGATCCCTCGCCGGGGTGGTCGATCCCCGCGCCGTCGACCGCCACCAGCGCGTCGGCGTCGGTCCAGTCGACGGTGCTGTGGAGTCGCACGGTGATCGAGCGGTCGGGTGGGGATGTCGATTGGTCGTCGAGTTCGGCTGCGAACCGCCGGAGGGCGGTGGCGATTGCCTCGCGGTCGCCGTCGAGATCCAGCGAGTCGGCGGCGGCGGTGTAGTTGACGACTCCAGCCCGAAGTGCGTCGAACAGCACGGGCCGGTTGCGGATGGCTTCGCGGGTGGCAGCGGCAAGCGACATACCGGTCTACGCGCGTGCGAGCCCCATGATTATTTCGCAACAAACCGCCACCAACAAACCGAAACCCGAAGTCCATAAGACCGCCCCGTTCTTTGAATTAGATATGCAATCGCTGGTAATCGTCGCCCACGGGTCACACCTCAATCCTGACTCTGCCACGCCGACACACACCCACGCAGACACTATCAGGGAAACCGGCGCGTTCGACGAGGTTCGAACCGGCTTCTGGAAGGAGGAACCCTCGCTCCGTGAAGTACTTCGGACGGCTCGGGGCGACGAGGTGTACGTGGTCCCGCTGTTCATCAGTGAAGGCTATTTCACCGAGCGGGTCATCCCCCGCGAACTCCGATTGGAGGGCTGGGACCCGGACCTCTGGGAGTCCGATGGAATCTCGGCAGATACCGCCACGCTGGTCGCCAGTGATATCGACAAAGAGATCCACTACTGCGGTCCCGTCGGCACCCACGAGGCGATGACCGACGTCCTCATTCGGCGCGGAGAATCAGTCACCGGCGATCCCTCGGTTGGCGAGGGGTTCGGGTTCGCGGTCGTCGGCCACGGCACCGAGCGCAACGAAAACAGCGCCAAAGCGATCGAGTACCACACCGATCGAATCCGCGAAACCGGTCGGTTCGACGAGGTCAAAGCGCTGTACATGGACGAAGAGCCGGAAGTCGACGACGTCACCGAGCACTTCGACAGCGAGGACATCATCGTCGTCCCATTGTTCATCGCCGACGGCTTCCACACCCAGGAGGACATCCCCGAGGACATGGGACTCACTGACGATTACCGCAAGGGGTACGATGTGCCTGCCGAGGTCGACGGCCACCGGATCTGGTACGGCGGCGCAGTTGGAACCGAGGAACTGACCGCCGATGTGATCCTCGAACGTGCCGCCGACGCCGGTGCGGATATCGGAAACGCGATAGAACGGGTGCGCCAGCGAACCAAACCAACGACGCAGGCGGCGGGCGATTAGATGTCGACCAGTGAATCCGGTCTTTCGAAGACGCAGCTGGCGGCGTTCAGAGAGACGCTCGCAGAGGAGAAAATCGAATACGACGGGCTGGCTGCCGACTACGACGCCGACGAAGACACCTATCAGATCGAGACACCCGACGGACAGACTACTGTCAGTGCCGACGGGCTCGGGACACTCGTTGCCGAGCAGGCAGCGTACATTACGAACTGGTATTTTTATACCCAAGAAGTCAGCAGCGATATCAAACACGCGTTCTGTCGGTGGCTAGAACTGGCCGAGGAACACCCAGTTGGAGACCGCTACGCCACGCTCGAATCCGGGGTCGACCGCGAGTGGGGCCAACTTGGGATCACCACGACGATTTCCGAGGACGGCACGCGCCACTACGAGGTTCGCCACGTCGACGACAGCGACGCCGATGCCGACGCGCTTACAACCCACACGGACCCGTTTGAGGCCCGCGACATCGGGACGCTCGATCCAGACGGTCGATACCGCCCGCTTCGAACCGCGCCCTCGCTGAAAACCGGCTGGATCTTTCCGGACCTCACCGCAGCCGAGGTGTACGAAGCAATCGAGTCGTTCTATCCGGCAACGGTCGTCAACTGGTACCGCGAACAGCGCGGCGAGTTGGATATCGACCACTGGCGGGACGAGCAGGATCGACAGAGCGGTATCTACAATCTCATTACCGTCCTGCCGGACGAGGCGGTCGACTGGGCGGCTGCGGCGTGTTGTGACGACTCACAATGTCTCAAACGACGTGAATGGCAGCTCTCGGAAGACGAACCGCTCGATGCCGACGGCGGCGACGGCGTGTTCCCCTGCCGCGGGCCGTGCTCGATGGTCGTCGCTGCGGGCCGCGAATGGGCCAAACTCGAACGACAGAAACCCCAGACCTACGAGTTCGAGTTGACGCCGAGCGAGAAAGAACAGCTCGAAGCCGTCATCGATGCCGTAGCGGACGACGAAGTCGACGAGATTCGAGAGGCCGATGTCGGCGACGGGGCCAACCGCTACCGGGTTCGGTATCTCCGCGAGAAACGGTTCGACGAACACGGCAACCTCTCGGGAACGCCGACCCGTCCCGACGAAAACGAAGATAGCGACGAACGCGACTGATCGTCGACTCACCTGACCAGACGGAGACCGGAGACCCGTTACCTACGGCGGGTAACGGCCAGTGCGGTAACCACGCTCGCGACGATTGCCAGCGAGCCAACGAACACAGCCGTATCTTGGATAATAACTGCGATCACCAGCAGTGCACAGACTGCGAGCGTGCCACCGGCGGCGATCTTCGAGCCCCCGTCTGCTACCAGAAGTTCGTGGAGCCGCTCGCGGGGCGTCGACGGCTCCGGGTCGCGGCGTGGGGGCTTGGCGAGTCGTTCGTCGATCGTGACGCGCTCGGTGACCGTCCCGGGCGGCGAGACCGTCACCGTCGTGTAGGCCACTTCGCTGCCGTAGCCGGTGACGATTTTGAGCCGACCGGTCACCTCGTGGGCCGTTTCAGTGGTGTCGATCGCAATGACCCGGTGACTGTTGGCCGCAACGAAGTGGTTGCCCGCTGAGAGCGTCGCCACCGACGAAAGCTCGTCGTCGAGGTTGCAATGAACGTGAATGGCCTCGCCGTGGTTCCGAAGCCGGATCTCGAACGGCCCGTCGGTTTCGAACGTCGACGGCGCGGCTATCCGGTGCAAGCCATCGCGATTGAGGTCGACTGTGAGACGAGCCACGGCTGGGAGTCACTCCCAGACAGCAAAAAACTCTAGGCTCTGGTGAGTGTTCGGTCGATCAGGCGGCGGCCTCGTCGCGCATGTCCGGCGGCAGCAGGTTCGGAATGCCGTCTTCGATCGGATACCGCTCGCCACACTCGGGACACGAGAGCGTGCCCGTGAGGATCTCGTCGTCCTCACGTGTGTCGACGTCAAGTTCGAGGTCGTGTTTATCAATCGGACAGCAGATGATCTCCATGAGCGACTCCTTCATTAGCCAACTGTGTGGGTGGATCGATCAAAAGCCTACGGGTTTCGCACCACGTCGACGCGAGTCCCACACACCATTCGACGCGATATTACGCACTACGTTGACGCGAGATTACGCGGTCGACTCGGCGCGCTGTGCCTTGAGCACGACCCGGATCCGGTTGGCGAGCACGTCCATCTCGCCGGTGGCCTGATCGCCTTTATAAACGAACTCGGTGACTCCGGCCTCGATAGCATCTTTGGCGATCGGTTCGAGCGACCGGCCGGTCAGAATGATCAGCGGCACAGCGGGAACGTTTTTGTCATCCCTCAGCGACCGTGCCAGTTTGACACCGCTTTCGTCGGGCAGTTCGTAGTTGGAGATCACACAGTCGTACGAGCCGCTCGCGAGTGCCTTTCGCGCCTCGTCGGCAGTGCTGACGGTTGTGATCACGAACTCGTGGGCCGACTCCAGCGTTTCGACCACCTTGGTGGCCATGAAGTTGCTGTCCTCGACGAGCAACACGTGCGGTGCGTCCATATTCGTGTTTCCGTTTCGCAGTATCACTAATAAATGTATCAAAAAAGGTGAGAAAACGCGAGGCACGTCGACCGGTCGACGTGCTGATCGATGAGCTAATCCTCCCACCCCGGCTACGACTGGTATGGACGAGCCGATCGACGAGTTGGCCGTCGTCGCGCGCGAGGCGGTCCAAGCGAGCGGCGAGTATCTCCGCGAGGCGTTTCGAGACGGCCCCGTCGACGGCGAGTACGACAGTCTCGATGTGAAGGCGGTCGCCGACCGCGAGGCCCAGCGCCGTGTTCGAGCGGTGATCGAGTCGCACTACCCCGACCACGGCTTCGACGGCGAGGAGTCGACCCAGTCGGCGGTCGACAGCAACTACCGGTGGGTGGTCGATCCACTCGACGGTACCAACAACTTCGCCAGCGGCTACCCGACGTTTGCTGCGGCGGTCGCCTGTCTGTACGCAGGTGAGCCGGTCGTCAGCGCGATCTACGAGCCGTTGACCGACGACTGCTATCTTGCCCGCCAGGGAGGGGGCGCGACGCTCAACGGCAAGCCGCTCGCGGCGGCCGACGGCTTATCACACCCGCTCGAACACGGGACCGTTTCGCTCGTGATCGGCTTCGGAGCCGTGACCGATCCTACGCTCTCCGAACAGGCTGAAACCCTCGAACTCTCGCTTCGAGAAGACTGCAAACGGGTCGTAGCAACCTGGGCGCCCTGCGTCGACTGGGGGCTGCTCGCGCGTGGCTCGATCGAGGGGCTCGTCTGTTTGTATCCGGATCGCTACGAACACCACGCCGGCAGCCTGCTGGCGGCAGAAAGCGGAATCGAGGCACGCGACACGGTCGACGTCGATGGCCTATATATCGGCACGCCCACAGCCGAAGCAACTCGGCGGCTCGCTGAACTCGTCGACGAGACCATCTGACGGATACTGAGACTTATATTATCGCCGCCAGTACCCCCGGTATGTTCGAGTGTCGCAGGTTCGTGAATCCGGAGGCGAGGCGATGAACAAGCTGCATCCACGGATCAGAGTCGTCTGGATTCTCCGAGCGATCGTCCTCGCACTCTTCGTCGGCGGGGTCGGCGTCGGATTGGCGACCGTGTTCGACGCGTCGACGCTCGTTGCTGCCGGGCTCGCGGCTGTGATCTTGCTGTTGGGCGTCCTCCATGCCATCCTCCGCTACCGCAACTGGCGGTACGTGGTCGGCGAGGACTCCATCTACCTCGAACGCGGCGTGCTCACGCAGGTCCGAACCGAAGTGCCGCTCGTTCGGATTCAGCACGTCGACTCCCGGCGGTCGGCGTTCGAGCGCCTCGTGGGACTCGCTAGCACGGTTGTCTACACCGCGGGCTCGCGTGGCGCGGACGTGACGATACCGGGGCTCACCCCGGCGAACGCCGACGGACTCCGCACACAGCTCAAAGGGCTCGTGATCGACACGGACGGGGAGGACGCCGTGTGAAGCTCGCACTGAAAGCCGTCCCCTACCGCGCACTGCAGAAAACCACGAGCCTCACCATTACGGTCGTCTTCCTCGCATCGATCGGTGCTAGCATCGGCGCGGGGGCCACAGAGCTTCTGGTGGTCGTCGGTGGCGGGCTAGTCGTCATGCTCGCCTACGAACTCGCCTACTACCGACGGTTTCGCTACGACCTGACCGACGACACGCTGGACATTCGCTCGGGCGTGCTCAATCGACGCGAACGCGAAATCCCCTACGGACGGGTCCAGAACGTCGACATCACGCGGAACGTCCTCCAGCGGCTGGTCGGGCTCGCGGCGGTCAACATCGAGACCGCTGGCGGCGGGTCGACCGAGGCGGTCATCCAGTACATCACGCCCACCGCCGCCACCGAACTCCAACAGGGGATCCGGCAGAACAAACGCCGAACGACCGAGGGTACTGCTCGCAGCCAAGCGGCAGGCGAGCCGGAACCCGAGGAGGTCCTGTTCGAAATCGCTCCCTCCGAACTCGCCTTGGCCGGCGTTCTCTCGTTCGATCCCCGTGTGCCCGGCGCGATTCTCGCGATCTTTACGGGCTCGGTGCCGTTCGTCTCGCCGATCGTCCCGGTCGACGGGCCGCCGCTAATCTTGCTCGGGATTCTCGCGGCGCTGTTCGCAGCGGGGCTCGTGCTGGCATGGGTGGTCGGCGTCGTCAGATCGGTCGTCAACTACTGGGGGTTTCGGCTCACCCGTGCCGACGAGGAACTCCGGTACGAACGCGGGCTGTTGCAGCGCTACAGCGGGACGATCCCGTTCGACAAGATCCAGGCGATCACGATCACGGACAACCCGCTCAAACGCTGGACGAAGTACGCCACGCTAACCGTCGAAACCGCCGGCTACGCGCCCGGCCAGACCGACGGCCGAGGCAGCCAGGCGGCCGTTCCGATCGCCGACCGGGCCCGGATCGAACAACTGATCAACGAGATCGACGCCCACGAGACGCCGACGTTCGACCGCCCGCCGAAACGCATCCGTCGACGCTACCTGCTTCGGTATCTGCTCGCACTCGGCGTGCTGACCGGCGTGCTCTACGGGCTGGCCACGCTCGTCGACTCGGCGACGATCCCGTGGTATCTCCCCGCAGTCGGCGTCGTCGTAGCGCCGCTCGCGGCACATTATAAATGGGTTCACCGGGGCTACTGGCTCGGCGAGGACCACCTTGTCACGCGAAACGGCTTTTGGTCGCGAGAAACTAAACAGGTCGCCTACTACCGGATTCAGACCGTCATCGACAGCCGGACGCTGTTTCAGCGGCGGTGGTCGGTTGCGACGGTCACCGCCGACACCGCCGGTTCGCTGTCGATTCTCGGCACCGACGCCTCGGCCGTCGATATCGACCAGCGCGATGCCGACCAGCTTCGCGCCGAACTCACCGACCGGCTCGAAACCGCGCTTGCCGAGCGCCGGCGAGCGCGTCGACCGCACTCGTTCGTCTTTCCCGAGGACACAGAACCGGACGACGCCGCTCGTCAGTTGGAGAGCGGAAACGACACGGACGAAGTCGACGAAACGAGTGACGAGCCAGTCAACGAGTAGGTCGCATGTGGGCGCGAGACTTACGACTCGCGTGCATCGTCGATGACGCGTTTGAACTCGCGGGCCTGGTCGGTGATCGCGTCGAACTCGCCGCGGTCGGCTGCCTCGTAGTCGACCAGCGCGCCGCCCGCGCCGACACACTCGGCTCCGGCCCGGATATAATCGCCCGCGTTGTCGATGTCGACGCCGCCGGTCGGCATCAACGGAATCTGACTGTAGGGTCCCTTGATCGATTTTACATGGCCCGGACCGAGCGACGATGCCGGAAACACTTTGACGAGATCGGCACCCATCTCGTAGCCGCGGATCGCCTCGGTCGGTGTCATCACGCCGGGGGCCACGAGCGTCCCGTACCGGTTGCAGATCTCGATGACGTCCTCGTGAAGGCTCGGGCTGACGACGAACTCCGCGCCCGCGAGCATCGTCATTCGGGCGGTTTCGGCATCAAGTACGGTGCCCGTTCCGACGACGATCTCGTCGTCCCCGAATGAGTCGGTGAGTTCGCTCAGCATCTCACTGATCCCCTGCGTGTCGGCGGTGAGTTCGATCCCGGTCACGCCCCCTTCGACGAGCGCGTTCGTGATTTCGATCAGCGTGTCCGGATCGGCCCCTCGAAGCACCGCGACGACGCCGCTGTCGACGAGTCGCTGGAACGTGTCGGCTTTCGCGTGCATACACTCCTGTTTGTGCCGGTGGAGTAAAAACGGACGTCCTGTGTCGGTCGGCATTGGCGACTGTTAGCCAACCGTACCTGAATGGGGAGGCTCGAACGGTGAGACAGAGGGGAGACGACCCAAAACCGCACGACGAGACCGTGTTTACTGGTCGTACCAAACGCCATATTAGTTGATAGACGCTCAGTACAGCCATGAGTACCTCACCGTCAACTGAAACCCAGACACCGACCCTCCAAGCCGACCGTGAGCTAGAACTCACCGCGAAACAGCGCCGTATTCTCAGCTATCTCCGCGAGCAGGCCGAACACCAGACGTATTTCAAATCCCGGCTCATCGCCGACGAACTCGATATGAGCGCCAAGGAGGTCGGCGCGAATATGACGCCGCTGATCGAAGGCGACATCGACCTCTCGGTCGAAAAGTGGGGCTACTCCTCGGGAACGACGTGGATGGTCACTGCTTGACATCCTCGCCACGCTAAAGCGCGAAGCTTTCTCCTTAATTCACCCCAAACTGAACTGAACTGAACCAGAGGCTGTATGATGGTGTCGCACACGACGCTGCCTTTTCGTTCACACGACCAAACTACCTCCAGATAGGTGTCGACGCCGCACCCCCGGCCAGTTCCTGCTGTAGATGAAAATATAGACAAATAAACTAATATAACCGAGCGTTCCAGTAGTATCTACAGCTGATAGGTATGATGACAAGAACAATGGCTTCTGGCGAAGCGGTGGGCGCACAATGACTGACAAGTACACTGAACACGAGGAAGTGTTCGTGCGTGACGGAACCGAAGACGGAGACGAGTTCGAGGTTGTCGCCCGAATGACGACCGAAACCAACGGACAGACGATCGATTTTATTGCAATCAAGAAGGGGCAGATCGAGCGCGTGAAAACGGTCGACGGCGAGCAGGTGCTGGCTCGGAGTGAGACTGACACGACTGTGCTCGGACGGACGAGCGATCTCGGAGACCTCGTAACCGCACTCTCCGAACTGGACGAAAAGGTCGAACGCTGATTTCGGTTGCAGCTATTTATCGCGGGACGCTGAACTCAAATCGGAGCGCAGGCGTCTGTCGGTCTCGACGCGCTCAGCACTCAGACCAGCCGCAGGACTCGCAGGTCTTGCAGCCTTCCGAGAAGTACAGCGACATGCTGCCACACTCGGGACACTCGGGCGACTCGCCGGCCGCCAGCAGATCGTCAGTCGCGTCAGTCGATCCTGGTGTGTCTGGCTCGGCCGCCGAGCCGGGTGTTGCGCCGTTGGCGGTCGTGTCGTCGGAGACCGCGCCGCCGTCGGTCTCGTGGCCCGCACGAGCCTCGTTGGAGAGCTCCGAGAGGTTCTGTTGTTTCGGATACGGGTTGTCGATCTCGCCGTCGAGATAGCGCCGCAGGGCGGTGCCGATCGCGTCCGGAATGGAGTTGATCTGCTCGCCTTTGTCCCAGGCGACCTTCGGACTTCGAATGCCGTTGAGTTCGCCCGCGATTTCTTCAGGGTCGACGCCCGACCGAAGCGCGGTCGAGATCGTCTTGGCGAGTGCCTCGGTGAACGAGGCCGTAAACCCGCCGGAGTTGCCGATGTTCGCGAAGAGTTCGAACGGTTGGCCCTTTTCGTCTTCGTTGATGTTGACGTACACCTTGCCGTAGCCGGTGTCGATGCGCTGGGTAACGCCGTACAGTACGTCCGGCCGTGGCCGTTTCTTGCCGAGGCCTTCTTTGCCGCTAAACAGCTCGTTGAGCTCCGCACCGAGTTCCGCGCGGACCGCCTCGTTGTCGAGGAAGCCCTCAATGCCGCCGAAGACCTCCTCGATCTGGGTGGTGATCTGTTCGGCCGCTTCACCGTCGTCGGCGAACTCGGTGTTTTTGGCGCGGGTGGTCAGCACCTGCTTCGAGCGCGTGCCGTCGCGGTAGACGGTGACGCCCTTGCCACCGTTGTCGTAGATATATCGGTAGACCTCGTCCATATCCTCGACACTCGCCGAGTTCGGGAAGTTACAGGTCTTCGAGATCGCTGAGTCGACACCGGCCTGGCAGGCACACTGGACGCCCGCGTGGTCCTTACCCGACAGATCCGAGGTAACGACGAACAGCTCGCCGATTGCTTTTGGAACCGTCTCCAGCCCGTCGACACCGTCGAACTCGTTTGCGGCCATCTGGTCTTGGGCTTCGCGTTTGACTGCGTCGATGTCGATATCGTTGGCCTCTAGGACCCGGAGGAAGTAGTCGTCGAACTCGACGAGCATCTCGTCGCCCTGGACGTCGTCGGAGACGTTCTTGTAGTAGGCGACGTTGAAGATCGGCTCGCAGCCACCGGTGGTGTTGCCGATCATCGACGTCGTGCCGGTCGGCGCGATCGTGGTGGTATTGTGGTTGCGAATCGGGAAGCCGTCGGCCCACTCGTCGGCGTCTTCGCCGGTGTGGTGTTCGAACCACTCGCGGTAGGCGGTCGGGTCGGCGTACTTCGAGTCCTCGTAATCCGCAAACGGACCGCGCTCGGCGGCGAGTTCATGAGAGGCCCACTTCGATTCGTGGTTGATGTGGGTCATCAACTGCTCGGCAATCGCGTTGCCCTCCTCGGAGCCGTAGCGGACACCGAGCTGGATGTAGAGCTGGGCCAGCCCCATGATGCCCAGACCAATCTTCCGCATCTCGCGGACCTTCTGCTCGATCTTGTCGACCGGGAAATCCGACATCGTAACCACGTTTTCGAGGAACCGAGTCCCGAACTCGATTCTGTGGTCGAACGCCTCCATGTCGACGGCCTCCTCGATGAACGCCTCGGCGGCGCTGTTGAGGTCGCTGTACTCTTGGCCGTGGTCGTCGTACCAGACACGCCAGTCGGGCGCATCCTGATCGGCGAGCGTCGAGAGGTTGATGTGGCCGAGGTTACAGGCCTCGTACTCTTCGAGGGGCTGTTCGCCACACGGGTTCGTGGCGAGTATCTCGTGGTCCGGATGTTCTTCGACGTCGAACGAGTGCTGTTTGTTGACCCGTTCGAGATAGATAATGCCGGGCTCGCCGTTCTCGTGGGCCCCGTTGACGATGTGCTCCCAGAGTTCAGCGGCCGGAACCGACAGCTCCTCGCCGACCTCGACGTACTCGCCGAGATCGTACAGATCGTAGATCTCCTTCGTCTCGGGGGTGGCGATGTGTGGTTCCTCCGTCCGGGGATTGGTGAACGTGAACGCCTCGTCGTTGTACAGCGCCTCCATGAAATCGTCGGTGACGCCGACCGAGATGTTGAAGTTCGAAAGGTGGCCCTCGACCGCATTGCGGAGATATTTGGGCACGCGACCTTCTTCGTCGATGAGTTCGCGGGCCTCTTCTAAGGCATCGGCAAAGGAGTTGTGCGTAAAGTCGTCGGGGTCGTTCAGGCGAAGCGAGTGCGCCAGCGAGACGTCTTTGTTCTTGGCGTGGATGAACTGGATGACATCGGGGTGCGAAACGCGCATGACGCCCATCTGTGCGCCGCGTCGGGCACCGCCCTGGGCGATGGTCTCGCACATCTGGTCGTAGGTTCGCATAAACGTGATCGGCCCCGAGGCGATACCGCCCGTAGAGCCAACCGAATCGCCGTAGGGACGGAGCTTCCAGAACGCATATCCCATGCCACCGCCCGACTGGAAGACCTCGGCAGCCTCCTTCATCGTCTGGTGGATGTCTTCGATGTCGTCGCCCGGCGAGTCGACGAAACACGCCGACAGCTGCTGGAGTTCGTCGCCAGCGTTCATCAGCGTCGGCGAGTTCGGCATAAACGAGAGTTGGGTCATCAGCGATTCGAACTCAGTGGCGACCGACTCGACGTGACTTGCCACCGAGTCGGGGAGTTCGGGGACGATTGTCTCGTAGGCGAACTTGTTGACGTTGTAGACCGAGAGCTCCGTTTCGGTGTCGCTGTCTGCGGTTGTACCCGTTCCAAAGACCTCAGCGGCGAGTTCGTCGCGGCGTGGGTGGTCGGGCTTGATCTGGTCGGGCGTGACCGTGATTTCGAGGCCCTGGTTTTCGGCCTCGAAGACGGCCTCGGCGAGCGCGACATTCTGGGCGACGCGTTCGAACAGCTCTTCTTGGGTTTCGTCGAGGTTGCCCTCGGCGTCCTTCCGGAGATACCGGGCCGGAAGAATGTTGTTGTAGGCGTTGCTCGTGAGCCGATCTTTGAGGGTCTCGCCCTCGGTTCGTTTGATCGGGAGCTCGAGTTCGTCGGCCGAGAGATCCGCGCGACTCATGCGGACTCCTCCGCGGCGTCTGTGACGCTCAGGACGGCACTTACAGTCGATGTACTCATTAGTTGAACACTCATTTGGGACGGGAACATGGTACCAATGGAACCCTGATAATGCTTTGGTTATTCTGCCGAAACCGCGCTACACATCGGGTAACGCGGTTGCTCACGTGTACTGCGAAATGACCATCTCGTCGGTAGTGTCGACGGGTAGCCAGTAGGAGGATATACGACTGGAGCCAGTATAAAGCTGTTCGAACCGGAGTGAAAGTAATACGGCAGTAAACGGTCAGCAGCCAGCCGAACTACGCTACGGACTGCCGGTCAGACGCGTTTTCGACACTGAAAGTGATCTCCAGTCGTCGCTGTCGAGTCGATTGTTCTCCCAGTGATGGTGGTGTAGCTGATACATCAGATTCCCATACGTTTATTTTCGCTCACCCGCTGTGAAGGAGTATGTCACCCAACAGTCTCCTCGGAGCACTCGCCCAGGTGGGGCTTCTCGAGACGGAACTCGGACAGCTACTGGTTGTGCTCATCGGCATGTTGATCGTCCTGGTCGTCGGTCGGGTCGTGATGAAAATCGCCTGGCGACTCGTGACCATCGGTGTGGTCCTCGTCGGTGCCGCACTGGTGCTCACGCAGTTCGGACTTATCTAGCTCAGTTACTGAGACGGTCGGTCGACCGGACTTCGTTGTTTTTGTTTTCGGCTGCTGCACACAGGAAGCTGTGAATCAGCTCGTGGCCAACAGCCGTCAGCACGCTTTCGGGGTGGAACTGCACGCACTCAATGGGGTGCTCGCGGTGACGAACGCCCATCACGAGCTCCTCACCGGCGTGGTCGGTCGTCGCCGAGACCTCGAAGCAATCCGGCACCTCAGTCGCGATGAGCGAATGATACCGACCGGCCTGAAACCCCTGGTCGATCCCCTCGAACACACCACGGCCATCGTGGTCGACCGGGTAGGCCTTGCCGTGAATCGGCTCGGGCGCGTGGCCCACACTGCCGCCGTACTCGTAGACCGCCGCTTCGAGACCGAGACAGACACCGAGGGTCGGAATTTCCGGGCTCACCTCCCGAAGTACGTCCATGGTCACACCTACATCCCGGGCATTTTTCGGATGCCCCGGTCCAGGACTAATCAGAATCGCATCCGGTTCGGCCGCCCGGATCTCGTCGAGCGAGGCCGTATTTTTCAGCACAGTCGTCTCTATCGGCTGGATTCCGCCGTCGCCGTCGGGCACACGAGTCTCGGAGACGTACTCGACGAGATTGTAGGTAAACGAGTCGTAGTTGTCGACAAAGAGGACGTTCATTGGGTTTCCTCCAGTGTTTCGGCTGCAGTCTCTTCGATCCGATCGATCGCCGCCAGCACGCCGTCCATCTTCTGTTCGGTCTCCTCGTACTCCGAGGTCGGATCACTATCGGCGACGAGTCCGGCCCCCGCCTGGACCGTAACCACGTCCTCCTCGCCGCGGTGGTCGATGGTCGCCGTGCGGATCACGATGGCCAGATCGGCCGCGCCGCTCCACGAAAAGTAACCCACGCCCCCGCCATACACGCCCCGCGGCGTCAGTTCGAGCTCGTCGATGATCTCCATCGCCCTGACTTTGGGAGCCCCAGTCAGCGTCCCTGCGGGGAACGTCACGCGCGCGGCGTCGAACGCGTCGTATTCGTCGCTCATGCGGCCGGTTACAGTCGACTCGATGTGCTGGACGTGGCTGTATTTCAGGACGCTCATGAACTCCTCGACGGTGACGCTCCCCGGTTCGGAGACCCGCCGGACGTCGTTGCGCGCGAGATCGACGAGCATCGTGTGCTCGGCACGCTCCTTGTCGTCGGCCAGCATCTCACCGGCCAGTCGACGATCTTCGACCGGGCTCGTGCCGCGGGCACAGGTCCCAGCAATCGGGTTGGAGACGATCTCGGTTCCTTGGACCGAAACGAGCGTTTCGGGACTCGCACCCACGATAGACAGCTCGTCGTGGGCCATGAGATACATATACGGCGAGGGGTTGACATCCCGCAGCGCCTGATAAAGGCCGATAGGGTCGATCTCGCCGGTGAGCTGGCGACGGCGGGAGATCACGCCCTGATAGATGTCGCCGTCTAGGACGTGCTGTTTGGCCGTCCGAACCGCCTCCTCGTAGGCCTCCTGCGGCCCGGCCGTCTCGCCAGTTCGCTGGAATCCACCCGTATCGGGGTCGGTCGCTTCCGAGAGGGTTTCGGCGACGTCGACGGCCTCGGCACGGAGTTCGTCGTAGCGCTCGCCGGGGTCGTCGTCGGCTCCAAGCACGGGCGTAAACACGAGGTTGACCGTTCCCTTCGCGTCGTCGAAGACGACTGTTCGGGTCGTGAGCGCGAACTGGGCGTCGGGGAGTCCGCTGTCGGGGCGCTCCAACCCGACGTCTTCGAGCACGAGATCGTAGACGGTCTCGTGGGCCAGAAAGCCGACGAGGCCGCCCGAAAGCTGTCGACGGGTCGTCTCGGGGAACCCACGCCGCTCGATTGCGGGGAGGCCGCGTCGGAGTCGGTCCAGGACGTCGCCTTCGGTTTCGGCCTTGCCCTCGTAGGCGTCGACCAGTAGATCCGCCGCCGGGCCGAGGCGGTCGACGTCGGTGTGGTCGGGATACACCGAGACGATGGCCTCGGGGTCGTAGCCGACAAACGAGTAGCGAGCGTGCCGCTCGGCGTCGGTCTCGGGGGCGAACGCGCCGTCGGGGTCCGACGAGGCGGTTTTTTCGGCGCTTTCGAGGAGGAAATTGTACGGGCTCCGGTCGGCGAGTGCGGCGTAGGCCGAAAGCGGCGAGGTCTCGACATCGAGCGTGACTGCAACGCGGGCGACGACCGGTTCCTCTATATCGCCGATCAGATCGACAAACGCCTCGCGGTCGCGGTCGAAAGCAAGGGTCTCACTCATGCCGGGACCTCCAGTTCGCGGCCCGCGTTCTGGACGAACGTGGCCAGCGCCGTGTGGTCTTTACGTCCCGGCTCGCGTTCGACACCCGAGGCGACGTCGACTGCGAAAGGGGCGGCCACACGCACCGCTTCAGCGACGTTGTCGGGGGTCAGCCCGCCCGCCAGAATCACCGGCGAGACAAGCGTGTCAGCCAGGTCAGCGGTCGACTCCCAGTCGTGGGGTTCGCCGGTGCCGCCAGCGCCCTCGTCGGTCGTCGAGTCGACCAAGATCGCATCCGCGGCCTCGTCGAGTTCGTGGGCGCGCTCGGTGTCGGTGTAGTCGATTGCGGGAATGACTTTGATTCCCGTTTCGGCGCGGATGTAGCCGATGTCCTCGGCCGAAAAGTCGCCGTGGAGCTGGATTGCGTCGGGACGAATGGCTCGAATCAGGTCGACGGCGTGGTCGGCGTCTTCGGGCATCGTGACGAGCGTTGCGGTGACAAACGGCGGGACCTCGGCGACGAGTTCGGCGGCCGTCCCCCGGTCGACCTCACGTGGGGTGTCGACCGAAACCGACGAGATGATCCCCACGGCGTCGGCACCGGCCTCGATTGCCGCCCGGAGGTCGGCGGGGTCGGTGAGTCCACAGATTTTGACGCGCGCCATTAGGCCTCCATGTCCGGCTCGGCTGTCTCAGCGGTCTCGCCGCGCAGGGCGTCCAACTTGGCTGCCGCGCCGCCAGTATCGATTGCTTCGGCGGCGGCCGCGACGCCATCAGTGAGCGAGTCGGCCTCGCCCGCGATGTAGATCGCTGCGCCCGCGTTGGCGAGAATCAGGTCGCGTTTGGCTCCCTGTTCCTCGCCGGTGAGGATGGCTTCGAGATCGGCGGCGTTCTCTTTGGGCGTCCCGCCAGCAACGTCGGCGATGGGTGCCGATTCGAGGCCGAGGTCTTCGGGTGTGAGTGTGTACTCGGTGATATCGTCGCCGTCGACCTCGGCGACGGTGGTCTCGTCGTGGAGACCGATCTCGTCCATGCCGGAGCCGTGAACCACCAGGGCGCGGTCGACCGGCATCTCGGTGAGCGCGTTGGCGATGAGGGAAACGAGTTCGGGACTGTAGACGCCCAGCAGTTGGGCTTCGGCGCCGGCGGGGTTCGTCAGCGGCCCGAGGACGTTGAAAATGGTGCGTATTCCCAACTCCTTGCGCGGGCCGATGACGGCTTTCATCGCGGGGTGGAACACCGGCGCGAGCATGAAGCCGATGCCGTCGGCCTCGATGGCCGACTCGACGGCAGGTGGTTCGGCGTCGACTGTGACGCCAGCGACTTCGAGCACGTCCGCGCTGCCAGAGGAGGAAGAAACCGAGTAGTTGCCGTGTTTAGCGATTGGGACGCCCGCGCCAGCGGCGACGATCGCGCTCGTCGTCGAGACGTTGATCGTATCGTAGTCGTCGCCGCCGGTGCCACAGGTGTCGACCAGCGGCGTACGGTCGGGTGCGATGGTCCGGGCTACGTCGCGCATCCCCTGGGCGAAGCCCGCGATTTCGGTTTCTGTCTCACCTTTGGCCCGTAACGCAGATAGCAGCGCGCCGATCTGGGCTTCGGTGGCCTCCTCGAAGATGGCTGTCGCCGCCGTGCGTGCCTCGTCCAGTGTCAAATCCTCGCCGTCGGTCACTCGCCGGATGTAGTCCTGCATTGTTAGTCACCAGTGTATGAGTTCGTCTGGTAATGTACAAGTTTGTACATCGGTAAAAGCGTATCGCCGCGACTGTCAGTGTGCCCACCGACGAACGACCTCATAGGAAACCGCCAGCCGGAACCGATTCGAAACCTTCAATTACGTCCCCCGGATACCGTAAGTTGCGTTCGAAAGCAACACCGGACCGGGTTTGTGGTCTAGTCTGGTTATGACACCTCCTTGACATGGAGGAGGCCGGCAGTTCAAATCTGCCCAAACCCATTTTCCCATTTCTCGCAACGACGAGCGGAGCCAACGGTCGACCGTAAGCGAACGGAGTGACCGACCATGGTTCAGATTCTGTCCAACCCATCTTGATAACCCTCAAACCTCCGAGGTCCATCGACGGCTCGTCGACCGCGTGCCCGAGTACGCTGATCTGTTGGACGGGATGGTAGCCGAGCCCACCGACCTGTTGGACGGTTGGGCGGCAACGATCAACCCAACAGCAAGCTATTTACTGTGTCATACGTTACCATGTAGTGATTATGTCCACCCACGTAGACGAAAAGAGCAGTCGTCCAGGTGCGGCCGAGCCATCGGCGATCGAAACGGTCGAGTCGTACGAAATCGACGGTGGTGTCGTGTTTTACGATGCGGAAAACCCGCTTGCGTGGGTTGAAACCACACAGCCGGTCACGCTCTCCGAGCGTGCGTGAGCCGACAGAACAAACCGAACCGTCCCGACTGGCTACCCACCCGAAACGCGAATTCTTTTGCGCATTGCTGTCGATTTCCGACTGTGCCTACTGATGCACCCGACGGTGAGGAGGATTCGATTCTTGAGCGGTGGGCCGACATCGAACAGCCGTTCGGGAACCCCGAAGAATCCGGCCTGATCCCCGAGGTTTCGTCGCCCGAGCACTCCGAGGGTGGCGACCCCGACACCGAGCAACTCAGTCGTGACCTCTCGGCGGTCGACCCCGACCTACTCAACACGTTCGCGGTGTGTGTGCTCCTGGCTAACGTCGGTGTGCTGTTGATCAGTGTGGGTCTTCTTCTGGTGGTGTTCCGCGGGCAGGTCGAACTGGGTGGTGGGCTCGTCGTTGTCGGGTGTTTCTCAGTATTCCGCGTCGTCCAGCAGTATCGAGCGTACAAACGAACCCGCGAGCGTGATCCCAGTGACGAGTCGACCGAGACGACACCAGCTGATACTGCCGACGAGACAGGACACAACCGCTAACCCCACCGAGGGCTTTGATCGATTGTATGCGAACCGTTTCCGACGTCGATGGAACTCACTATCTGCTCGTCAAACAGTCGGGCGAGTCGTCTCTCGTTCGCAATCCGGAGACTGGTGCCGAACGCTACGTCGACAACGCTGATCTTGAGGCTGTCGACGGTAAGTCGCCACTTGCGACCGCCGCCTCGGCGATCGATCCTTCGGTCCGTCGTCTGCTTTCGGCGACCCACAACGACCGCTCGCTCGGACTCATCGTCGAGTTGGTCGACCGTGGACCCTGTTCCGTTCTCGATTTACTCGACAGCTACGACCTCTGTGAGAGCGACCTCCACGGTCTGCTCACGGAGTTCCGGGTGGCCGGACTCATCGAAGAAGCGACCGCTGACGGCCGCCGGGGATACGAGGCGACCGACCTCGCCCACAAGGCGGTCAGTCGACTCCGACAACCAGATTCTACTCATAGTTAGTCGTCGCCTACCTGCCCGAGGAGAGCGAGGTCGGCGTCGTCGGTGTGGCTGACAGTCGACTGATTCGTCGTGGGGTTCTTTTCGACCGTGATGAGGTCGTCTGCCGCGCCGACGAGTTCGTCGTCGTGGCTCACGATCAGGATCTGTCGGACGCCGAAGCCGCGCATCTCCTCGACGAGGTCGACCAGTCGGCCGACGTGGCCCGAATCCAAAAACACCGTCGGCTCGTCGAGGATGAGCGGTGGCGTCGGGGCCGCCCCCTCGATCCCTTCGGCGAGCAGGCGGTAGATCGCACACCGCAGGCTGAGGTTGAACAGCGCGCGCTCGCCGCCCGAGAGCTGTTCGGGATCGAGCGGCTGGTCGTCCTTCTGGTAGACGGTGAGTTCGTACTGGCCGTCGAGTTCGATGTGCGAGTAGGCGTCGTTACCGTAGACGAGCTCAAAGATCTCGTTGAGCATCCGTTCGAGGCTCTCGACGTTCCGCCGCCGGAGTTCGGTCCGCAGATCGCCGTACATCCCCTCTAACTCTTGGGTCTCGGCGTGAACTGATTCGAGGTCGTCGACGCGGGCGGCGATCGCCTCGCGTTCGTCCCGAAGGGCTTCGAGCTGTTCGATGTCGGCTTTGAGCCCGCCGATCGTGTTCTGGAGTTCGTCGCGTCGCTGGCGTTTGTCGGCCAGTTCGGCGTCGACCCGTTCGATGTAGTCTTCGGCGTTGGCCTTCCGCTTGCGGGCTTTTTCGATCTTCGATTCGTCGAACGTATCCTGAAGTTCGTCGCGCCGTTCGCGCTTGTCGGCCAGCCAGCGGCGGCGTTCCTCGTTGCGCTCGGCCAGCGCCTCGCGTTTCTCGATGAATCGGTCGATCTCCGCGCTCAACTCCTCGATCTCGCCTCGGAGATCGTCGACGGTTTCGAGTCGGTCGATCGCCGCGCCGATCGCCTCCCGTCGGTCGGTTTTCTCGTCGATCGTCGCGCGGGTCTCGGAAGCCTCCGCGCGTTTCTCCGCGGCCACCTCACGCCGTTCGGCTGCCTCCTCACGCTTTTGATCGACGTCAGCTCGCTCCTCGGCGGCAGCCTCGCGTTTCTCTACGGCCGTCTCGCGGTGGGTTTCGATCCGGTCGGCCAGCCGCTCGCGGTCGGCTTCGATCTCCGAGAGGTCGGCTTCGATCTCGACCAGTTCGCTCGCCCGCTCGATGCGCTCGTCGACCGCCTCGCGCTCCTCGCGCAACTCTTCGAGCGTCGATTCGAGATCGGCTGCCCGCTCGCGGTCGTCGTCGATCCCGGTGACGTGGGGCGCGTCGTCGACCGGCTGGCCACAGGTCGGGCAGTTCCCCTCCGCGAGGAGGTTCTCGGCCTCGGCGATCGACTCGCGGACGCCGTCGAGGGTCGCCGTCGTCTCGGCGATCCGTTCGCCGAGGCCGCTCCGGCGGTCCTGGAGCTCCTCGCGGTGGGTCGACGCCTCGCCGACCGCGATGGGAGCGTCCTCGAACTCGGCACGGAGCGTCGAGGCTTCTTCGGCCAGCGCCTCGCGTTCGTCTGCGGCCTCCGCTGCGGCGTCGCTGGCCGCCTCGGCTTCAGTCGCCAGTTCCTCGGCGCGCCCGTCGGCCTCTGTGGCCCGTGTTTCGAGGTCGTCGGCCGTCCGTTCGAGGTTGTCTGCCTGATTCTCGAAGCCAGTCGCCTCGACGCGCAGGTCGGCGATTTCCTCGCCCAACACGTCCTGTTTGTCGACCAGCGTCGACTTGCGCTCGGTGATCGCCTTGGCTGTGGCCTCGCTCAACTCGGTTTTCGAGACGATTTCGATGAGGTCGGCTTCGCGTTCTTCGTGTCGTTCACGGGCCTCCCGGCGTTCGGTCCCGAGGTCGTCCCGCTCGGCGGCCGTCTCGCTGATCTCGACTTCCAGCTCCTCGATTTCGCGTTTGAGTTCCTCGATTTCGGCCCGGTGCTCTTCGTACTCCGAGAGGACGCTTTCGGCCTCCTCGCGGGTGGATTCGGCCTCCGCGCGCTGGTCCTCGTAGTGGTCGATCTTCTCGTCGACCGCGGCGAGTTCGGTTTCGAGACCGTTGAGCCGTTCGTGGAGATTTTCGGCCTCCTTGGCGTCGATCTGGGAGTCGATCTGCTCCAGCGAGCCACGCGTGGCGGTCAGCACGTCCTCAACACCGAGGCGGGCCTGTCCGGCACGGTCGCGGTAGGTTTCGAGCACCCCCAACTGAAGAAGATCGTCGATCATGTCCTGGCGCTGCTGGGGGGTGGCGTTGATCAACTTGTTGACCTCGCCCTGCCGGACGTACGCGCAGTTGACGAACGCCTCGGCGTCCATCCGCAGTAAATTCGTTATGAACTGCCTAACTGCGCGCGCACCGTCCCGCGTGATCGGTTCACCGGAGCTGTCGTCGCCTTCCAAGACGCATTTCGTCGTCGTGGTTCGATCGCCCCGCTGTTTCAGCAGGCGTTCGATATGGTAGTCGACTCCCTCGTGGGTGAACCAGAGTTCGACGGCGGCTTCTTCAGCGCCGTTGCGCACGATGTCGTCGAGCGTTCCGGGCAGTGCCTTCGAGCCATAGAGAGCGAAAAAGCAGGCCTCTAGGAGTGAGGACTTGCCGCTGCCGTTGATCCCGTGGATGACGGTCACACCATCGCGGAGCCGGAGGTCGACGTCGCTGTACGGTTTGAAGTTCGAGAGTCGGAGACGATCGAAGATCATCCGAGGTCCTCCAGGGAGAGTTGGCCGTCCGTGGTGCTGTCCGCGGCTGGTTCCTCTTCCGTAGTTGACTGGTCGACGGCGGCCTGCTCAGTGGCTGGCTCGTCGCTCGGTTGCGTGTCGCTCGCGTCGGATCTGTCCTCGTCTGTGTCGTCGTCCTCATTCACATCTACCTCGTCTACTTCGTAGTCGTCTCCGTCCCCCGCTCTGTCTTTGTTTTCGTCGAATCGAGCTTTGATCACCGCCGAGACGCGCTCTCGGATGTTGCTGTCTGCGACCTTGCTCGCCCGAACTGTCTCGTCGATGTCGAGGCCAGCCTGGGAGAGTTCCAGTTCACGGATTCGCTCGTCGACGGCGGCGTCGGGGTCGGCGAAACTTACCGAGAGGTCGGTCTCGGTGTCGATCTCACGTCGATCGGTGACGCGGGCGACCAGCGCGCCGCCGTCCAGCGCGAAGGACTCGACACTCGCGGGGGTGACCGGATCACCCGCACCTGTGATCTCGACGTTCACTACGGCGTCGGTGAGGTCGTGCTGGCGGATCTGCTCGCGGACGCGTTCGGCTCCCTCCCCCTCGGCGAGGTCGACGCTGACGAAGACGAACGGCCGCGTCGAAAGCGAGCGCTGACGGATGTCGATGCCCGCGGAGCCGGGGTTGTCGCCGAACTTGACGACGTTGTAGCCGCGGGCCTCGCGTTCGCTCGCGCTCGCGCGTTCGGTCGACCCACAGTACGTTACCCATGTCCCGTCGACCTGCTCGATTCCGGCTTCGTGGTTGTCGCCCAACAGGACGGCGTCAAACGTGATGTTCGATTCGCCGAGGACAGTCTTTGTCTCCCAGTTGGCGTGGGCAAAGGGGGTAAATAGGCCGTGGCTCACCAGGACGTGGTGGTCGCAATTACTGTGGACAAATTCGTAATCGAGCTCGTCGCGTCGAGAGACAGGCACGTGGTCAAGTCCGTAAATAGCTGTTGAACCGACGCTGACAGGGCTGGCACCGAGTCTGGTTGCCAACTCCATTCGCTCGAACAGATCGAGCCACTGGCCGCCGCGGGTCGACTCGTGGTTGCCGACGACCGCGAGAAACGGGATCTCGGCAACGGCGAGCCGTCGAAGGGCGTTGAGCGTCCCAAGGAGATCAGGTAGTTCGGGTCGGCGGTCGTGGAACAGATCCCCGGCGTGGACCACCGCCGCCACGTCCATTTCGATGGCGTCGTCGATTACCTGGTCGAAGGCGTCCAAAAAGTCCTGCCGACGCTCCGGAGAGTGGTACTGCTGATAGCCGATATGGGTGTCGCCGGTGTGTATCACCCGTGTCATTAGCTCCCTGTTATGTCTCGGTTGGTATATCGGTTCCGTGGCCTGCCGGTTCGATCGACCCACAGCCGGTTTGAGACATCGACGCCTGCCAAAAGGGGTGGTCTTCGAAAGAGTAGTCTCCCCCTACTCACTAACTTCCGTGGTAGCCAGTAACTATGCATCGAACTCTGATCGCGTAGAGTGCTTTTATCGGGACTGAAGCGGTTCGACCGTATTAAGGCCCAATAGGTATCACGGGCTAACGAATGCGACTTGCACTGATTGCGCACGATCAAAAAAAGGACGACCTGATTGGGTTTGCGAGCGAGTACGAAGCGGTTCTGTCGACTGCCGAGCTGATGGCGACTGGGACGACCGGCAAACGGCTGATGGAGGCGACAGAGCTTGCGATCGAACGGAAGGCGTCAGGGCCACTGGGTGGCGATATGCAGATCGGTGCCGAGATCACAGATGGGACGTGTGATGCCGTGATTTTTTTGCGAGATCCGCTGACAGCCCAGCCACATGAACCGGACATTTCAGCGTTGCTCCGGCTTTGTGACGTTCATGACATCCCTCTGGCGACGAATCTGGCCTCAGCGGATCTACTTATAAATCAACTGTTTCTCTGAGTGGCTTTCACGTGCTCACTCCTGACGCCCCTGACAGAGCTTGTCTACTGTTGGCTTGCCATTGCTGGCAGTTGATCAGTCAATTCACCGTAGTGTTTAACTCTACCCAGGTGAATCCGTATGTATGTTCCGCCGGGCCACGGTTTTCGTCGTTTTCTGTTGTTGTCTTCTCGTGTCGACACCGGTGGCCGGAGCCGTCGCCGCCCAGGGAACCGCCCCGACGACAACAGGAACCCAGACCGACGGTGGCGAGCAGTGTTTTCCAGATGGTGGCTATGAGTTCTCGATTGGCGACCAAGGCCCCACCATCGAGGTTGTCCTGCATATGTCGTTGCTAACGAACTTTGGTGGGCCAGGAGCGATCGGTGTCGAACTGGTAGGATCGATTGATGGCCCACCGATCATCGAACTCAACACAGGTGTACTCTTCGATGGAGTCGACAGCCCTGGGAGCTTTCTGAACGATCCGTTCGCACCGTTTTCGATCGCCTTCGACTTCCAGTTCGAGCTCCCGATGTTCAGCGGCGTTGATCACGAATCGGCCGACTCACCCGTCGACGGCCCCGTCAGAGACGCCAATTGCTGAACCGTGTCTTAGATCGTTTCGATCGGGTCGACCGCTGTCTCGCTTATTTCGTCGACGCCGACCTGATCGCACTGGCCAACCAGCGGACAGGCCTCGGGCCCATCGAGACACGCTGGCGTGCGTGCGGTGCAGTACTCGCGGCCGAACTGGATCATCGCCGTATGGCCGAAGCCACACTTTGCGGCCGGAACGCCTTCTTCGAGCGCCTCGCGAACGGCCTCGTGGTCGGCGTCGGGTGCGGCGAGCCCGAGCCGTCGACTGATCCGATGGACGTGTGTGTCGACCGGAAAGACGCCGCCGCGACCACCAGCGAACAAGAGCACGCAGTCGGCGGTTTTCGGCCCGACACCGTGGATATCGAGCAATCGACGCCGAACCGTTTCTGCTGGTTCGTTTTTCACGAACGCATCGAACTCGCTGGCAGTCTCGAACTCCGCGCGGATTTCGGTGGCGGCGTCGATAATCACGGCCGATTTCTGGTTGTAGAGGCCAGCTCCGCTGCTGTCTCGTTTCGAATTGATAAACACTCCGAGTAGACTATTCGCCAGAGCTCAGCGATACCTCTGTAGTACTCGAATAACGCCACCTGTTCTCTGATAGGAGAGCCGTCTGAGAGGACTTATTTCCAGATTTTCTTTATGCCCGAACGTAATTAGACGAATAAGGGAGAGCCGCCGCTCATAGCGGCGGCACTCCGTTCACTGCGAGACGAATTTAGCCGTAGGTTCGTAGATGCGTGTTCCATCGCGTCCGAATCGTTCGAATTGCCTCCGGCACGCCACCCCGTAGCGGGTGGCGCTGCCGGAACCATTCAATCAGAAGATATCCAATTAACGTGCTGAATATCTCGAAGAGAACGCCATTCAATGATCGGGAGTGGAAGTTCTCAATACTTGTGTACTGTTTGAGTTCTCGGAAGAAGATCTCGATCATCGTGCGAAGCGTGTAGATATTCATCACCTCAACAGGAGCGTACGCTGACGACAGCGTCATCAGGTACGCGAGTTTCTCATCATCAACATCTTCAAAGATGATTCGCCGAAATCGTTGACCAGTCTCAGCAAGCTCAATCTGTTCGTCACGGAGATGTCGTGTTCCTTGTTCATTGGTGATTTCGACATCTTGGATGTGTTCGAGCACTTCCGCACGAGCGTCTGCTTGGAGGAGACAAATGA
>NZ_JAQFWV010000024.1:0-44195 GCF_056175805.1 Halohasta sp. A2
CGCACCTTTCTCCCAAAAAACTGAGAGATAGCAGTGCTGCTGACCAGCACTGCGACAGTTTGAGCATAACTTCTCAGCTTTCATTCACGAACGACTGACTCAGAATCACACTTCACTTGGAAGTACGCACGAGCGGCCTACCGTATAACTCGATTACCATTTCGATAAATAACTAATCTACATCATTTATATCAGACCGTAAAAATAACAATTAGTTTCAATATATCTTTGGTAGCTCGCAGCCAGTTCACAGAAGTAAAATAGGTTGTGATCATGATCTCAATAAGAAGTCCGACAATATGGAAATAGTAAGCACGATGGGAAGCGGAGATCTCGGTCGTGAAATTGACTTAGGCCCCGTCATTCAATCTCTACAATCCAATTTTAATATAGAGTCCAATTATTCTAATGACTCAATGGTCACAATACGGTTAGAGCCAAACGGACCTGCTTTCAATCTCTACCGTACTGGGGGATACCAAATCCGGGGTACAGACAGTAAAGAATCTCTTGTTGAGGCTAATCGTCGCTTCCTAAAGGCCTTGAAGAGCATTGGCGTAGAGTTCAGTGATACAGGTTTTCATCAAAATAACGCAGTCTTTCTCGAAGACTTTGACACCTCTATCCAATTAGAAGCCCTAGCAATTCATTTGGGATTAGAGAATGTGGAATATGAACCCGAAAAATTCCCAGGGGTAATTTATCGGCCCCCAAGTCTCGAAGCAGTGGTGCTTGTATTTTCCAGCGGCAAGTCAATAATCACCGGTACAATGAGTAGAGAAACGGCTGAAGAGGCGGCGGATTATCTCCAAGATCAACTTCGTCAGTTAGAGTGATCGGGTGACTGGGGCGGAACTCTTAACTTATTTTACTCGACAGAACACAGTATGGCAATTACGGGAAATTCTAATGGTGAGCTTGAGAAGAAGTTGTGGGAAACTGCTGAAAAACTGAGAGGGCCTGTCGACCCTTCGGAATACAAAGACTTCGCGCTTGGCCTACTGTTCTTGAAGAGTATGTCTGACTCCTTCGAGGCCCGTAGAGAAGAACTCAAAGAGAAAACCCGTGACCAAGACTCTCGTTACTATACTGATGACAAAAGAGAACGACAATACATACTAACAGACAAGGACGAGTACAAACGCGAAAACGTATTTTACCTCCCTGAAGAAGCTCGCTGGCAGTACTTTGTTGACAACGCTACAGACCCTCAAATTGGCAAGAAGATCGACGACGCGATGCGCGCTATCGAAGACGAAAATCCGCGGCTCAAAGGAATTCTCCCGAAAGGCTATTCCCGGTCATCTCTCTCCGACAACTCTTCTGACGCACTAGAAGGCTTGATCAACCTCTTCGCTGATCTAGAAATGGAGGCTGGTAACGGGGATGGAGATGAGGATGTCTTCGGCCGTATCTACGAATACTTCATCAAGCAGTTTGCGATGGAAGGCGGACAGAAAGGAGGAGAATTCTACACCCCTAAAAGCGTGGTCGAGCTGATGGTCGAAATCTTGGAACCTTACGAAGGCCGTATCTTTGACCCCTTCAGCGGTTCAGGCGGAATGTTTGTCCAGAGCCAGAAATTTATCGAGAACCACGGTGGCGATACAGACAAGATCTCTATTTACGGTCAGGAGATCAAGGAGAGCACTTTACAGATCTCCAAGATGAACCTGTACCTCCGGGGGCTAGACGGAAACATTAAACAGGGAGACAGCATCCTTAACGACCAGCACAAAGGTCTTGAAGCAGATTTCATCATCACAAATCCTCCGTTCAATATGAGCGAGTGGGGGAAGGATTCAATCGCAGATGACGATCCTCGCTTCAAGTATGGGGTAGCACCTTCCAACAATGCGAATTACGCCTTCATCCAGCATATGATCAGTCACCTTGATGATAATGGGATGGCTGCGACAGTGATGGCGAACGGAGCGATGTCCGTTCAGGGCAAAGAAGGTGAGATCAGGCAGAACATCATTGAAGACGATCTGCTTGACGCTGTTATCGCGCTTCCCAAGGAGCTCTTCTTCACAACAGGTATCCCAGCCTGTATTTTCATTTTGAGTAAGGGGAAAAATTCAGACAAGTATCGTGATAGAGGCGGTGAAACACTGTTTGTGGACGCCAGAGAGGAGTACGAGAGTATCAACCGGACGCAAAACACCCTTACTGAAGAGAATATAACTAAAATTGTTGAGAAGGTCAGAGCCTACTGGGGAAAAGAAGGTGCAGACGAATACAAAGACGAAACGGGGTTATGTAAAATATCCACCATTAAAGATATCGCAGACAATCGTTATATCATCACGCCCGGCAGATACGTCGGTATAAAAGAACAAGAAAGCGATGACGAGCCTTTTGAGGTCAAAATGGAGCGTTTATCTGCTGATCTCAGAGAAAATTTCCAGAAATCTAATGAATTACAGAGACAAATCGAGAAGAATTTGGAGGTACTAGGATTTTGACCACAGATCAACAGAGATTGGACGTATTAGAAGGTGAGTCAAAAAATGAGCAGACCGATACTCACAGACTTGGAGAGCTTATAGATACAATAGGGGGCGGTACACCCAAAACAGATATTGATGAGTATTGGGGAGGAGACAACTTGTGGTTAACACCCTCAGAAGTATCTGACGAAAAGAATATACATGTATCAAATACTGATCGTAAACTAACAGATACGGGGTTGTCGAATACGTCTGCAAAAACTTTACCACCAGGATCGGTCCTGATGACGAGCCGTGCTACTGTTGGTGTCCCCATAATAAATACAGAACCAATGGCTACGAATCAGGGATTTATTGGAATAAAAATATTAGATGAAAACCAATTAAATAATTACTATTTATTTTACTGGTTAAAAAACCAAAAGAGCGTAATTATGAATCACGCCTCTGGTTCCACTTACCCAGAGATATCTCAACGGTCGTTTAATGATTTAGAGATTGAATTACCACCAATTCATAAACAAGTAAAAATTGCGTCAATACTTCGAACATTAGATGAAAAGATAGAGATTAATACTCGAATTGTTGAGGATTTAGAGGAGATCACTCGAACATTATTCAACTCATGGTTCGTTGATTTTCAACCTTATGAAGATCTTAAGCAATCAGAGTTAGGCGAAATACCAGAAAATTTTGAGCTGCTTGAAATGAAGAATATTTGTCGTACTAGGGGTGGTGGAACTCCGAGTACAGATAATGATGAGTACTGGGGTGGTGATAATCTGTGGTTGACGCCTAAAGATGTTACTTCGCTTGATTCAAGAATCGTATTCGATACTGAAAGGAAAGTTAGTGATGAAGGATTGAATAATAGTTCTACGGCGATAATGCCGGAGAAATCAGTGCTTCTTACGAGTAGAGCAACCGTTGGGGAAGTAGTTGTTAACCGGGAGCCAATGGGTACTAACCAGGGGTTCATTTGTATTCAGCCAAATAGCAGGGTAAAACCGTATTATCTTTCTTGTCTTGTTGAAAATAACCGGCCTGAAATTGAGAATCGAGCTAGTGGTAGCACCTACGATGAAATAAGCCAAACTTCATTTAATGGAATCCAGGTTGCGGTCCCTCCGAAAGAAGATATTGAAAACTTCGAGGGTAAAGTAGAGGATATCTATGAGGACATATACGCTAGAGAGCTTGAAAACTGTCGTTTAAGAGAATTACGTGATACGCTTCTTCCTATGTTGATGTCGGGCGAAATAAGGGTTGATGATATTAAATTGGATGAGTTAAAACTCGATAGTGGGGTATGATTTGTTATGTCTATGAATGAGATGGAGTTGTCAGAGAAGCCAGCCTTACAGACTTTCCAGGATATCGGATACGTGTATAAACCCGGTACTGAGTTAGGGCCTAATGGTGAGAATCCGGAGCGGGAGTCATTGTCAGATGTTGTGCTGCGTGGGCGTCTTGAGCGTAAGCTCCGTGAATTGAATCCTTCTATTCCTGATGAGGCGATTGAGGATGCGATTTCGCAGTTGCTCGGTTACAACTCCCTTCAATTATTGAAGAATAACAAGAATTTCCATGAGAACCTGGTTAACGGTGTCAAGGTTGAGTACGACGTTAACGGTGAGCCTCGCGGAGACTTTGTCGACGTCTTCAATTTTGAAGAGCCAGAGAAGAACGATTTCTTAGTCTCAAATCAGTTCGTGGTTCAGATAGGAGAAGGTCCACAGAGAAGACCGGACGTGGTCGTGTTTGTGAACGGTCTTCCGGTCGGGGTCTTGGAGATGAAGGATCCAACGAATCCTCAGGCCTCGATGGGTAATGCGTATAAGCAGGTCACGGATCGGTACGTGAACGATATACCGGACCTGTTCCATTATAATGAGCTGATCGGGATTTTAGATATGAACAATGCCCGTCTTGGCTGTCTTTCTGCGGGTTGGGAGTGGTACTCTCCTTGGAGATATATTGACGAGGAAAAAGATGCAACGGGTGAGTTACCGCCTGCCGAGGTTTTGATTAGAGGTGCTTTTGATAAGAAGCGAGTCTTGGATTTAATCAAGAATTTTGTTGTATATTCTGATGATGACGGAAAGCTGAGTAAGAAGCTAGCTGCGTATCACCAGTTTTACGCGGTTAACAGTGCTGTTGAGAGTAGCAGAAGTGTTGTGCCGGACCTGGATAAAAATCGTATTGGTTTGGTGTGGCACACTCAGGGTTCGGGTAAGTCTCTGTCTATGGTTTTCTATGCGAAGAAAATCAAGCAGGAGAGCTCGATGAAGAATCCGACTCTCGTCTTCTTGACTGATCGGAACGATCTTGATGATCAGTTGTACCGAGAGTTCAGGAAACATGGTTTGGATGCAGAGTGGGCGGACAGCGATAACCGCGTTCAGCTGCGTGACCGATTAGATCGGGAAGCAGGTGGGATTATTTTTGCGACGATCCAGAAGTTCCAGACCACGGATGAGGAAGTAGAGTATCCGGAGGTCAACGATCGGGATAATGTGATCGTGGTTGCAGACGAAGCACATAGAACGCAGTATAGTACGTTAGCGACGAACGTTCGGCAGGGCTTGCCGAACGCTTCTCACCTCGGATTTACTGCTACTCCGATTCAGAAAGAGGATCGGTCGACGATCAATACCTTTGGAGGTTACGTCAGCCAGTATACTATCAAGGAGTCTGAAAAGGACGGCTCGACCGTCCCAATCTACTATGAGAGCCGGTTAGCAAAGCTCCAGGTTAATGATCCTGAGATTGAGGATCGGTTTAACGAGTTGATGGAGTCAAAATCGGATGATCTGAAGCAGGAGATGAAGCAGAAGTGGACGCAGCTTCGCCGTGTTATTGAGAATAGTGATGAACGGACGGAGATGATCGCGAAGGATATTGTTGAGCACTACAGTAACCGGGAGCTGGAGGGTAAGGCGATGGTGGTTGCGATTAGCCGTCAGGCCGCTGTGAATCTCGCTGATAAGATCCGAGAAGTACCAGGGGCACCGGAGACCCGGGTAGTGATTTCTGGCCAGGAAGACTTTATCCATGACCCGATTTCGAATGAGAAGCTGAAACGCCGGTTCAAGGATCCAGATGACCCGTTCGAGATCGCTGTTGTCTGCGACAAATGGTTAACTGGATTTGACGCTCCGCATCTTCACACTTTGTATGTTGACAAGCCTATGAAGAATCATAACTTGCTACAGGCGATCGGCAGAGTCAACCGGGTATACAAGGACAAGCCTGGAGGCCTGGTTGTCGATTATATTGGTATTAGTGAGCGTCTGAAGGAAGCCTTGGACAAGTATACTTCTGAGATCCGGGATGATGCTATGCTGGATATTGAAGAGGCTGTGAATGTGATGAGAGACAAGCATCAGGAGGTGGCCAACTTTTTCTCTGAGGTTGATTACAGTGATTGGCCTCAGCTGGGTCAGATGGATCGGCAGCGCCTGTTGTATAAGGCGCAGAATGAGGTTTTGATCACTGAGAAACGGGAAGAGGACTTTCGGGAGTCGATGAAAGGCCTGAAGAAGGCTCATGCATTGGTTTCACCGAATCCTGCTGCTAGTGAGATTCGTGCTGACTTAGCGTTCTTTGAGGCGGTACTCGGTGCGATCAATAGTATTGACAATTCGGGTAATCCTGATGAAATTGAGAATTTGGATTCTGCGATGAAGGAGTTAGTGGCTGAAGGTGTAGGGATTGAAGATTTGGTCGAAGTCACTGGCTTCGATAAGTGGGAAAAGGAGAAGCCGGTTTTGAGTGATGAGTTCCTTCAGGATGTGGAGGAAATCGAGTTTGAGAATTTACAGGTGAAGATGCTACGTCAGTTGCTGGAAAATGAGATTTCTACTAGGAAGAAGGGTAATTTGGCGAAGTATGAGTCCTTTGAGAAGGAATTAGAGGAGACAATTGAGAGCTACAATGAGGGCTTTCTATCGACTCAACAGGTGATTGACGAGCTTCGGGGTTATGCTGATGAAATCCAGGAAACAGATGATCGGCAAGATGAGCTTGACCTTAGTGACGAGGAACTGGCTTTCTTTGATGCTATTTCCTCGAACACGAATACTGAGATTGATGAAGAGAAATTGAAAACAATTGCTCAGGAATTGAAGCAAAATTTGAAAAGTAAGGTGGAGCTAGACTGGACAAACCGTGATAAGATCCGGGCAGAAATCAAGACAGAAGTGAAGGCTGTCCTACGAAGTAATGGTCTGAGCCTATACAAGCATGAGGAACTAGTAGATCCAATTGTTGCGCAGGCAGAAGCTTTCTATGGCGGGGCTGCGGCTTGATATTTTTCGCAGGAGCAGTGGTAATCGCGTTATGCGTTAAATTGATCGGAAACTCAGTAGACTGGCGTCTATAGAAGCTACATTAGATCTAAGTAGCTCACTTTTTAATCACGTTCTCTCGATTATCCGTCTATGACAACGGATTCAGTCGATTCTCTTGATAATCTCGCTACTTAATTAGACGATGAATTTCTATCAAACAGACCGTTTGATGAGTTCAAAACGATTTCTCTCGTGATTGATTCCAGTAGTTCTGAGCGTCCTACGCTGATCGTCCATATCGACTGGTAGCAAGCCAGCTCGTCTATTAACCGTGTTGAGTCGTTTCTTACGGAACACGGTGCACATACTCAGCGCGAACACTATTCTGAGACCGATATTCAACTATTGGTAAATGTTAACCGAGGAAATCGAAATTGCTATCGCCCATCTTATAAATATAAAAAATCAACTTTTAGAGGTGTGGATCCCTATAGAATTGGTTAAAGATTAGCTATGGTTTTCTCCTTCTCGTTTATCTCTTTTTATATTGTTGAGCAAGTGAATGAGTGGATGGACACTTTCTGGGTACTCTTCGGTGGTGAGCAAGTTGCCCTGGTTGTTTCTATTTGGATGAGGTTGATCCTCTGGTCCCATCTCAACACCCTCTACAATCCCATCTTCAGATGTATCTGACTTTTCTAGGCCTATTGGCGTCTCGTCTATACTGTCTGGTGTTTCGTCATTTTTGTCACCATCATTTGGGGTAGTAACTGATGATGCATTCTCTGCTTGCTTATTGATGATTTCATCGAGGTACTGTTCTGCTCTTCTATCGCTTTCGGCTGGATCCTCTTGTTCAATCTCATCACCATCTTTTTGCGGACGACCTTGTCCAGTGTACATTGTGATTGGGAAATCGTATGCCTGCCCTCGATACTGAACTCTGTACGTTGTTCTGTAATGGAGATCGAACACCTCTGTGACTGTCGTTCGATCACATCCTCGTTCAAGAGCTGATTTGACGAGTGCATCAACTGTCCGCTGGACGATCTCTTGAACTTGCTCGGGGATGCGTCTTTCTGAGGTGTCGATCTGGTAGGGCAGACCCCAGTTCCTTGTTTTGGCATCTTGGTCAAGCAGTTGGGGCTGATCGTCGACCTCGTTGTCGATCCCCATGATCCGCCATAATCGTTCTTTAATTGCGAGCTGTGACTGGTCTGGAGTGATACGTTCGGAAATTTCTCTAGTGGGTAGTGGACCATCTTGACTGAGTATTTGGATGATCTCGAAGTCGACTGGAATGAGTTTGTCTGCGGCTGCATCTCTAATATCGACTGAAGGTGTATCAGGACTGGGTCTGTTATGGAACCAGTTGTGACAGTGTAAACAGAGAGTGATCAAGTTTTCCAGGTCGTGGACATCGTAATCGTCCGGATCGTACGCTTTGTGATGGACTTGTAGTGGGATTGTTCCGCCAGATTTGGCACCTTTGGCACTACAGAGTTGGCAGGTGTAGTTGTCTCGTTCGAGTGCTCTCTTTCGTTGTGCAGGTGGGATTTCTTTACGATTGTCGGATGTTTGTTCATCAGACTCAGTTCTATCGCCTGTATCGACTGCTCCCGACATCAGTAATCACTCTCGTTGGCTGCTAAACTTCTACCAAGGGCAGTGATTTTTTGTGTAGCTAATGTTCGCTTACGATTCTCCTCGGTAACTTGTCGTGGTATTTGACTTCTGCACTGCAGAGTATCGATACCATCTTTTATTTTTGGATTTATTTTTCTCATGGGGTTCTACCAGCAGAGACCCTGCCTCCGGTGCTACTACACCGCGGGGCGTTTGTTCTACATCCCTTGAGACTAGGTCCCTATCCCATTATGAGTTATCGTTATGGTAAAACCTTTCGGATAACTCATAATGGATTTGGTTTGCACCGTCAGGACTATTCCGAATGGGAACACTGTTGTGAGTCAATGGGAGAGAGAGATGAAGAAACGGGCCGGTATACAGGTGAATATCCAAGAGAGGCCTTTCTAAATGCGATCAAAGACTCTGATCAGATGCTTGGGACCGGCGAGATCGCAGATCTTGTTGGGTGTGCTCACGATACCGCCTACAAACGGCTTCAATATTTAGAAAATGAGGGTGCTGTAACCTCTCAGAAGGTCGGAAATACGTTACTCTGGTTGATTGATGAGGGATAGCTGAACTATCGATAATGTGGGCTATAAACAATCCAAACGTACTGACTGATGAGGATCACAAAGGCTGGGATATTTCGATCACAGAATCTTAGAGCTACTCGTCAATCTCTATTGAATCAAGGATATCTGTGCTATCAAGGACATCCTTGATGTCTGTGGCGTCCATCGTTTCTATCTGCTTGGCTCCCAGATATAGTAGTAGAGGCCGCAAGTGGCGATTCTTTTCGAGCTCGATGCCATATTCAAATTCGAAATTGAGATTCGATTGTCCGCTGATCTGACGCAACTCACGACGAAGATCATCACGAAGATAGAACGTTTCGTGGGTTCGGTCTTTGATCGGTTGCTGATTTGGCGGTTCGACTGGCGTTGATGTGGTGTCTGCTTGAGTCATCTGATCAGGCTCTGATGTCCTTGATGTCTGTTCACTCTGTGGCGTCTGTGATTTCTGTTCTGTACTTTGTGTCTGTGGCGTCTGTGCTGTCTGTGATGTACTAGTTAACTCGTCACTATCGCTAGATTCCGCCGTATTTGACCGCCGATCTCGGCGGCTCCGTCGATTACGAACGCGAGCGGCGCGATCCATCTCCTCGTCTTCGTCGGCGTCTGGTTCGTCGTCACTCATTGATACTCACCGGTGGTTTGCCGAAGTGCTTATCCAGTCCTTCCGCGATCTCTGTGAAGACGGGAGCCATGTCACACTGTTCGTCGTGCTCAAAGATACTTAGACCAGCTGAGTAGGCTCGCTGGAGAGCTACTCGCTTTCGGATATTCCAGATTGGCACGTCGGGAAACGCCGCTGCCAACCAATCTTTCATTTTGTCTGCCTCTTTCGTCGACTCAACACGGTTGGCGATTGCTCCTACATCTCGGATGGTGATGCCGGTCTCGTCTTCGAGGCCATCAAATTGATCGAATAGAAGTTCAATCGCCCGCTGGGATGTTGACTCGGTGAGCGAAGGTATCAGAACGTTTCGAGCGGCGTAGAGCGCGTTGTCAGAGACTTCCCCGAAGAATGGAGGTGCATCGATCAGGACGTAATCGTAGTCGTGTTCAACGGCGTCTAGCGTCCGTGAGAGTTGATCCTTCGCGTGTGGTTCTGTAAGTCCCTCTGGTGTAACGTTGATAGCGAAATCCTGTAGCGTGTCTTGGGCCTCTTTTTGACTCATACGGGCCATCAGGTCGGCAATCGTGAGCTCGTACTCGATGTTGAGCAAGTCGACGTTGCTCGGAAGCACGTCGAACTCCTCGTGTTCAATGATGAGGTCGTTCACCACGTCTCGCTGGTTGGCATCAGTAATCGCATCAAACAGCGTTGGTGGGTGGGCATCGTACTCATCAAGAAGCGCGAGCCCCTCAGTTGCATTCCCTTGAGGGTCAACGTCGACAAAGAGTACATCTCGGCCAAGCTGTGAGAGAGCTCCTGCGACGTTGATCGCAACAGTCGTTTTGCCGGTTCCTCCCTTTTGATTGAAAAAGCACACCCTTGACATCTGTGATGATTGTGACGTCTGTTCTGTCTGTGATGTCATTTCTCTCTGTTACACATTACCGAGAAGGTTCAAAAAGCTACGTCAGACGCTCTTTCGCCGTACAAAATTAGTATAGTGACATACGATACATTGCTTTGTTAGTAGTTTCAAAATTATACTGCTCACCACGGTTCGTTCACATCGACATTATCCCACCTCAATCCTCAATATGAGTCTCTATCGGTGGTGGGCTATCTATTATCGTCTGTGTGTCTGAGAATTCTATTCTTATTATCACCTATATCACCGTCACCGACACGTTGCATGGTTGTTGAGTGGTTGATGTAAGAGACTAAATTAGATGAATCAATGACGATCTGCTCTGTGCTGTCTGTGGTACTACATTTAAATAGATATCCTAATGCGACTCATATTCTATCTTTCACTTCGCCCGTCTCTGGATCAAGATACGTTCCTGACGGCTCATAGTCTGGGTGACAGTAGTCCTCAAATTGGTATAAATACAAAAAGTAGTCTTCTATTGATCTCTTCCAATTGGTTTTCGACGCTCCGACTTGCATATCAATCTCAAATCGGCTCAGCCCTTTTCTAGCAAGATGGGTAGCAACAGTTCCTCGCAGATTACGCGATGTTGTGTCTAGACCTGCTCTGTTGATGATAATCCTTGGTGAGAACTTATTACCTTTATCTGGGCTAATCTGTAGCGTGCCCATCTTATTCAGCCACTGTAGCAAGGGCTTCAGTTGAGTCGATTTTTTATTACCTGAGCTTGTCGTGTAGTGTCTTGGAAGAATTAGCTCCCAGTCATCATCAGCAGATATGTACTCAGACGGGACTCTGATTAATGGAGGCTGTAACTCACTGTCAAGCCGTGATATCCAGTCTATACTGAACTCGTAGAGTACGTTTTTTGGCATCCCTGTAAACGCCCGAAGCAAGCCGTACAGAGATACTGAGGGGTGGTCAGCGTTGATCGCTGTCTGAATATACCTGTTGTACTCTTCCTCAGAAAATGGTATATGTGTTGTAGGCTTCACTCCCGCCCTTACGACAGGTTCCCAGTATTGATCAAATCTGTTAATGTAGGCTCCTTTATCCAACCTAGAAATAAATTCGATGAGATTGGTGACCTCGCCATCTACTGCCTCTTTTCGAATGTCTTTCAACAAGTCTTCATTGGAGTAATCAAAGTCTGTGTTTCTTGACAACCCGGCAGCATCCTTTGCGTTATTCCATCCCTCAAATCTTGATTCAACTGTATTACAGTGGTAATGTCCCTCACTGTTGTATTCCGTGGCTGTAGGAGACTTACTGATTTTCTCTGCGACACGTCTCAGGTCTTCCAGTAGATCCTCATCAGTTGCATCAAAGTTCTTATTGCTTGGCAGCCCGACACTATCTTTTGCGCTATTCCATCCGCCAAAGCGTTTCTCGATTGTAACAGGATCGAATCTACCGTAAAGACGGTATTCCTTTCTTGTAGGTGATTTCTTGACCTCTTCCTCTGCAACACGTTTCAGGTCTTCCAACAGTTCTTCATCAGTTATTCCGTGGAGGCTGTTCTTCGACAGCCCGGTAGCATCCTTTGCATCATTCCATCCATCAAATCTTCTATCATATGTGGAGTGGCTGTAACGCCCGTAAATCTCGTACTCTTTTTGGGTAGGAGATTTACTAATTTTCTCAGCGACACGTTTCAAGTCTTCCAACAGTTCTTCATCAGTTACTTGACGGAGGTTGTTCTTCGACAGCCCGGCAGCATCCTTTGCGTCATTCCAGCCACCAAATCTTTTATAATATGTTTGGTAACTGTAACGCCCGTAAGTCTTGTACTCTTTTTGTGTAGGGGATTTACCAATTTTCTCAGAGACCCGTTTTAGATCTTCCAATAGTTCTTCATCAAGAATTTTCGACATTTGTTAGAACATATCTCTGTCTTTTTTAGGATCAAGTTCGCTACTCGCAAACCCGACATATCTGTATAGTGTTTCCTCGTTTTTGTGGCCGGTTTTACTTTTTATTTTCGTGTAATTAGGATCATCTGCCCTGCATAACTGGGTACAAAAAGTTGCCCTCAAATCGTGGCAAAATATGTCTGGTATGGGTCTTCCTTGATCGTCTGTCCCATGATCTGCTATTTTTTCTCCTACTGTCTTCTCTATAACAGTCTCTCCAGCCTCGTTCTCTCTTTTAGTTGGCTCTAATTCTTTTCTGAGCCGTATTTCTCTTCTTTGTTTAGAAATCCCAGCAGAGGCACAAACCTCTCTGATCCATTTATTGACCGTTCCAATTGAGACCCCATTGTTGCCATTCGCCTGTATCATATCGAATCCCATAGCAGGTTTGTCGCTGTCCGGGGGGCTGATAGCGAAATACGATTCGACTCGATCTCGCAATCCAAAGTATCGACGCTGCTGGGTGGAATGGTCATAGTAGTAGTTACCGATATGTAGCATTCTCCCACCTCCTGTTGGCGTTTTTGGGTAGAATGGTTTGTCCTCATCGGGATTGCACCGACCACATACTCCTTCATCCTTTTTGCGGCAGTCGTCTTCAGCTGGCACCTGAAGATAGAGTTCGTCGTCTTCATATACGAACCAGCTTTTGTGGGTGTGTCCTCCAGTGTCATTTCTTATACCTGTTCCGAGATACAGGTGAGTTGCCATTCCTTTATGTTGGTTGATGTTATTTTCGCGGGGATCAAGATGGTCAATGAGGGCCGCTTGCCGGTCTCGGTGAAGTGGAATCGCGGTACGAGTTCCCATGAGCGATTTACTAATGTGGAACAGTTCAATGTTTGGGTTACAAGTATAGAGATATGTGTAATCGAGATCTAGCAGTACAGGGTTTGTTTCATGTTTTGGGAGATTGTAATCTATTTCTAAATCAAATATCTCCACACTTGCCGGTTGAATATGGAATACTTTCACCCGAATAATACAATATCTGACAATATTTTTTGTGGGTTCCCACGGCCAAATATGACAGATTCAGTACTGTTATAATTAAGTACCTATTTTATTGCTTCATCCAATGTTACGTATCAGATGCATTTTCGTGAGTGATAATATAATATTCACCAACAAATCTGTGATTGGTTGATAGAATATTACGAGCAATATAAAAAACCTTT
The DNA here is from genome assembly GCF_056175805.1 of Halohasta sp. A2. Classification (NCBI taxonomy): domain Archaea; kingdom Methanobacteriati; phylum Methanobacteriota; class Halobacteria; order Halobacteriales; family Haloferacaceae; genus Halohasta; species Halohasta sp. A2. The sequence continues at coordinate 13,576 of NZ_JAQFWV010000024.1, forward strand.
ACGTGTTTGATTTCCTAGAAAAAGAAAAAATTGACTCGATATTTTTGTAGTGGAGGGTCGATCTCTGTCAGTCATGCCGTGATATGTGGGAGCAACGGTCTCTTGTCGAAGTCTGTTTCAGTTTCCTCGAATACCGAATTAGACTCTTTTATCATTGGTTCCCCGTCATAGCTTCTGGAAATCGGTGGATCGCCGGATCAAAGTCTTCACAGCCTTTTACAATATAATTTCTAACCTCGACTCCCTTTCGACAGCTCGCAGAATCGGTAATGCTAGTGGTGATCGAAACCATTAGGCAATAGTTTAAGTTGCTCCATCTCACAAGCTAAGCCAACAGCTAAGGAAACAATAAACCGAGAAAGCAGGATGCTTGGACACCTCCTGCTTCTTTTCGGATGGTGATAAAGGTTTGCCTTCAGTGAGCCACTGCTGTGTCTCTCATTGCAGAATAGTGGGGGAAACGTAGTGCAGATTCAACTGATATGTTAAAAATCACGACATCGAACGACGTTAATCCAATCACCACACGATAGTCATGACTCACCAGTATAATTCCAAACGAAAATCCGGGTCCAAAGGTCCTAAACTTAGCCCCGGATTTCGTTTCGTAGTATTCCTGAAGCGGATCAGTGGATATGATCCTACGAGGAGCGTGTGACGGTATGCTCCTATCAGTACAGTCGGCATTTGGGTTCAAATCCCTTTCGGCCCTGACTGGTTGTAGGTCGATCTCCACACAGTCCGCTTCGCCAAACGGCGGGCTCCATGCACACAACCGACAATAAGCAAGATCGACACCCCGATATTCGACAAGTTGCACCTGATGGATCGCTTTCGACAGCTGGTATCACCGTTAGTGATGCTTCACCGCGAATCACCGACTGGATTCCAGAACTGCTCGACAAACTTTTGCCGAATAGTGTTCAATCTCTTCGGGAATATATTGCCCAGTTAGATCCACAAATCCTCTCGCACGGGCGATACAGCTCATTAGTGGGTGACCTCCAAGCCAAAACCCTTGGGGTCACGCATCAAGAATGGGTGTCGACGACCGATACCTGGAGCGATGATGAGGCAGAAGCTGTCGAATACCTCCAATCGCTGTTTGAACAGGCTATCAAATACCACGACACGCCAACCGACGATCTATCGACTTACCACCAACGGCGACAAAAAGACCTAGAGCCTACACTGACGAAGATTGGGACTGGTAAAGGCCCATTGAACGGTGGTCTTGAAGCATTGGCGAAGGGTCCTGTTGCACTTCACAGCGAACTCGACGAGACACCCCTGCCGATCACGCTCATGCTCGATGGTCAGTCTTGGACTGATCTCAGTGATCGGTCGACGGGCGTGCGAGCTCTCGCTGCGATTGCAGTGCTTGGCTCGGCGTTTGATGTTCGACTCGTTATCTCGCCTGCCTTAGAGAAGCATCTCCGTAAGCGGTATCCGAAGTGGTTTGATGCACATCTCAATCTTACTGAGAGGCTATATAGGTCCACACAGCCGACTATAGTTGGAGCTGATCTGTCAGCGGAAGCGTCTCGTCGACACGCGTGGGAAGCTATACAGGAACTCCCAGAGAACTCAGGACGGCTCCGACTGCTCGGGAACCTGCCAGTCAACGGCTCACGTGACTACCGTGATCTCAAGCAGGACAACGAGATCGGTGTCACACCAGGCACTATCGGTCGCTACGTGCTTGACCTTGAAGAGTTAGGACTTGTCTCCATTGATCGCTCTGGACAGTACAACAGTGCGGCTCTCACGTCGCTTGGACAGCTTGCTGTCGAGGAGTTCCTCACCGCTGATTACCGGATGATACACCCTGTCCAGTCGACGTTGGAGACAGCTCTTACGCCGACCCCTCAGTTCGATGCAGGTACAGTGTATCGAGCGCAGCAAAACACGGAAGGGGGGAAGGGGACATCTTCGACAGCAACCGCCGAGGAGTGGATGGCCACAACCGGCTCTCCAGCCGATGGCGACAGCTACATCCAGTGGCTAAACGGCCCATCAGACCGCCTCGAGGCGTGGACAATGCACCAACGATACGCTGCTGGGCGTCGAAACCGGGGGGTAAACCTTGTAGACGACCGTCTCTCATCGTTCGATGACGGGCGAGTCACATACCTCAGCTGCTTCGAAGACGAGCTGTTCGTAATTGGTCAGTGGGGTGGACCGCTCCCAACACTGGGACGTATTGCGGGAACCTTACTGAGCGATAAAGCGCTAAGTAAGATACTCACTCCATCTGCACTTGGCTCGGAGTTCGAGGAGATTGATGATGCAGTCGTCGACGAACTCGATGAAACGACGGGTAACATCATTCGTTGGGGCCACCAGATCGGCTGGTTTGGTGAGGACGAAGAACACTACGACGGGTGGAGAGATCGAATTGGGACGGTTCGAAGTCTCTGCTTGCAGAAGGTCGGTGAACTCGCCAACAGCGATGATGTCGAAGCTCGAACGGAGTTGTTCAAGGACCTCCAGGGACTGATCGCTTCAGCAACCCAGTTGTACTACGCCATCGGCGTCGACGTGACGATCAACCTCCGAATGCCGGATACAGGGATGTTAATTCGGGATGACAAACGTCTGGATGACTTCTTGGATTTCACCCGGTATACAGTGCCGAAACAATCCGTCTACGGGATACACTCGGGGTATCGAATGCTCCTGGAAGATCGCGAGCAGAAACTGAAAATGCGACTACCGTACGATGTCGACGGCGACGACCCAGCAATGCATCTGACCGCCTCATGGGTGTTTTCGGGACCAACGATGACTGATCTCAAAGGAGAAATTGAACAGGCAATCGAACGAGAGGCAAGTAAGATTCGGGAAGCCGTTGCCGACGGAACTGAGGCTGCACCGGTGATGGAGATCCCCGTCCAGATCTCGAATACCTATACCGCAACCCGTGATCTCGTCGAGGAGTTTGCGACCTCAAAAGGATATGAGGTATCGCATCGAGGTGATATCCACGAGCGAAACCATGATCTGGAGCGTTTGACTCGGTTATTCCTCCGGGTTCTGGGGACTGCTGATCGTCCACACCGGGCCTGTCCATCCGACGTCGCCGAAGCAATGTTGCACATCGCTCGGTCGACTCAGAGTTTCGATTTCATCAGCATTCGAGATATCGCCTACGGGCTGTCGAAACTGCCAGCAGAGCGGTTACTCCCAGAGCTGCCACCGACAGCGACGAAACTGCTGAAAACGCTGCTCGATGCAGACGAGCCAATGGGACGCTCCGACATCATTGATACTGCTGGGATCTCTGGGAGCAGTTACGACCGGTATATCAACGAGCTGGCGGCGTGGGATATCATCGAGCCGACCGAATCAGGGGGTCGGCGGCGGTGGGAAGCCCACTTAGAGCCATGGTGGAGCCCCCAGAGTCATCGCGAAGAGCCATTTGGAGAGCCGGAGCCAGATACCGCGATCATCACAACAGAGTTCCCTCGTGATATCGGGAGTCGAGTAATTTGTCACTATATTACTCATTACGAGCTTCCCGAACTCGAAGAAGTGTATATGAGTGGGTTGTGCCCGATCAGCCCTGATGACGACATACGGATGTTGTTTGCAGCCCATACTCGATTATCGCGATGGTGGGCATTCCTGTGGGGTGCATATGCTGATGAGAGCGAGTTGAAAACCGGTCCCACCGAAGCTTCCTCACCAGCAACGGGGATGGTCCGTTTAGGTCGATTGGAAGTCGACACTTCCCAATCGAACCTCCGAGAAGTTTCATTGATGTCGTCAGACTGAGGATGTCTAGGTACACCCTCTTCATTCAGAGTGAAAACTCGATGATCACACAGCGGTTTTCCGGAGTTAAAACTGCAAGAAGGCTCGACAATCACACACCAGTTTTCCTGAGTTAATCGAGTGTGAGATTTACCTTCGTAACAGCGGAAGTAGTGGTGTGTCCAGTATATAAAGAAATGGCAACAACGGAAACAACGGAAGCAGTGGTTTGTTTTTACCATGGTAATGGGTATCTACAAATAATTCAGCGGAAGTAGTGGTGTGTGGTGGTGGATAATCACTCATAGTCTGTCGGGACTACACTCTGCTTGTAGGGTGGAGATTTAATCATAAATAGCCTGTTGCACGACTACGAGATTAACTCAGACCTATCGAACAGTGGTCACTAGCGATAGAATTAGTCAGTTTTTCTAGATAGGGGGTCGGATCAATGGTATGTCCAATACCCGATCCGACACCACCGAACAAACGGTTGAAGCTCATAAGAGTGCTGTTCGTGCGTTCCTCCAAACTCATGGAGAAGTCGCTTCGAAAGAGGCACTCCGCGCTGGCACCGGGGTGCCAGCGTGGTATATCACCCAAATCTCCTCTACAGATGCGTTCTACACCTCGCTGAACCACAACGGCAAATACATCGCTAGCAAGCATATCGTTGGTCACCGCTCTACTCACGACGGCTTCTGGCGACCGGAGGTGGATGACGGCACCGCCGTCTTCCACCGGAAACGAACTACCAAAGCCACTCTCAAACACCTCGCGTTCCGTCGTCCATCTGGACTTACACCCCCTGAAGCACGTGATCTCCTCAACAGGCAGTGCTACCGTCCAATCCGAAAGCTAGCCGAAAATGACGAGATACACGCGACTGACTGGAACAACACTACCGTCTACACCCACAGTTGGCCGTCCCGGCGGGACGACCAACTGTCTCAGCGTCAAACTGATCAGCCAACCGATCTCACACCTAACGACGACGATGCTGATGGCTATCTCTACCGTGACGAACTCATCGCTACGTTTCTCTCGGTTGCTGTTTCGCAGATTCAGTCTATTACGCCTGAACGTGCCGCTGCACTTGTTCTACGGCAGTTCGAGGGCGACTCGTTTGACGCCCTCGAACGCCGTATTCGCCGAAACCACTCATTCCGTGAGGCATTAGATTACGTTGAGCCAGAGGATGTCCCCGACGGGACATCCCTCTGGCGTGCCTTCGACGAACTCTCTCCGAACGAGCTACGTGACTGTCTCCAATCTATGTGCAGCGAGTTGCTTACCGATCACGAGCATGGCGGCGAGTTCGTTGTGATCGATGGAACTCACATTGCTGCTTGGGCAAATACTCGCAAAGAGATCGAAAACGGAGACGTAGAGGGTGCTAGCTGGGGTCAGCACGAAGGAAAATTCTACGGGTACAAGGTCTATATCGTCGTGGATGCAGCGGCGGAGCTGCCGGTCGCCATCACGATGGAGACCGGCAGCACACACGACTGTAGCGGATTTGAGCCGCTCGTCGATGAGTTCGAGGAACGCTATGACACTGATGAGCTTCAAGCAGTCTTAGCTGATGCTGGATTCGACAGCCAAGGAAACCGTGACTACTGCCAGGACTCTCTTGATTGTCCGTTGTTGGGAGCGATCAATCCTCGCAGATCGTCGCCGTTAGCGACGATCAAGGAGGAAATCAAAGAACTGTTCGAAGAACACGGTGACGAGATCGACAGTCCTTACGACGCATTAGAGCAGCTCCCACAGGAACAACTCTCCGAATACGGTGTAGAGGTGGGTAGCGTCGAGGAAAGCTACATCTTCCAAGCGATCAAGGAACGGATGCATCGACACCTGCGAGCAGGTGTCGAGCGAGTATTCTCTCGACTGAAGTCGTTTACTGGTCTTGATAGCGTCCGCGCACGCAAGGAAGGCAACGTCGAAACTCACGTGGTTCTTTCGGCGGTAGCATTGGTAGCAGCGTCTCTCACTGCAAAACGGCAGAACAAACCAGAGCTGATACGCTCACCAAGTCGGCTCATCTGACCACTAGAAGGTCTGTCCAAAAAATGACTGCCGCCGCCTGAGAGGCGTCGCTCTCAGGCGGCTCTGTTTTGTGAATATCACATGATATATCGAGTCGAGATACCCGCCAATTCAGCACCTCCTATCAGATAATCCGTCATAAGAACGCACAGTCCACCGGTGAGGAGTCTAATCCAGTCAAGCCCATGCCGTCGGTCGAACTAATTTCGAGCGTGCAATAGGGTAATAAACTCTTGAGGGCACCCTCATGCAGGGTGGAACTTTTGTCTAACTCGGTACATTCGTATAAAGATAAATCTTAGCTACCGCAAGGAGCGTAATTGTTGATGTTTTGTTCAGTAGACCCGTCTATCTTACCGCCATTCCGTACTGTCACTGATCCACCAGCACGGACATCTCCAGTTACTTCCGCACCATTGTTTACAGTCACCTGACCGCCCGCCCGAACATCTCCGTCTACTGAGCCTCCTGAGTTCACTACTACATTGCCTCCAGCAGTAACATCTCCAGTCACCTTTCTATTAACTTGTACAGAGCCACCGGCAGCAACATCACCGTCCACTCTTTGATTGATCTGCTGATCTCCAGGCTGACACTGAACGCCCGGATCAGGGTCTGGATCTGGATCTGAGTCATCAAGGGTGCTACCAGTAATCGGGTCGACATTCTTTGCTGGATCTTCATCGGGTTTTGACCGGATTCCGACTGTGTTTATTTCGAAATCATCTGAGTCTACAGTCAAATTGAGTTCATGGATACCTTCAGCACTCGCGTTATTATCTACACCTACGTATCCGTCTTCTCCAGCGAGCTCATCATTCCAGTAGGTCTCTCCATCTAATCGAGTTGGAACCGTAACTGTGAGATTCGAACCGGTTGGGAACGTCCCAGTACCTTCGGTGAGATCTTCTTGTGGATACAGCTCAAGTGCAATCCGTTTGGTGTCACTCCTTTCAAACTGGTTTTGCAGGGCTGTGACTGTTACAGTACTGTCGTTGAGGATATTTTGATCCTCAGTAATGCTCACACCGTTACCTCGATCTCGTTCGTCGAGATATAAGAGTGAATGCTCATACCATATCGATCCAATGTCTATTTCAAAATACCCTGGTTGATACTCAAGAAATCGAGTAGAGACATTTGTGGAATGCGTATCATTTGAGATTGTAATATTGTGAGCATCGCTAGTCTGGATTGTTCCACTCGGCGGGGGTGGATTGATAGAGAACGTTCGTGTCTGATAATTTGTTCCTAATGTGAGATCGGAAAACTGTGAGACATCTGCTTGTCCGGCAGTTGAGATTGAATTTCTGATCCCCACCATTTCATCACGAACATCCCCAAAATGCTCAAATTCAGTAGCGGCGTTCTGCTGAGGGACGATCTGTACTTGATATGAGGCAAGCCCGAGGATAATAATTCCAAATATCAAAATAAACCCAAGTACGGCGGATACACCACGCTGGTCAGAAATGAAAGACGATCCAGAACGACCGTTAGCCATTGTTATTTATCTTATAATTACTGGTTTTTATACTTTTCACAATCACTTTTCTAACCTGCCTGTCTGAAGAATATAGTATCAATAAACCGAGTTAGCGATTTTCCTCTCTCACACACCAATTTTCCTGAGTTGGATCGTGGGACACTTCATCAAGAGTACGGCGGTTTTCCTGAACTCTTATCCAATGAATGGTTCCGTCGAGCTCTTGGAACGGATGGAAACCTACACACTGTCGTGGATCGCAACTGAGCTTCGACCGGGTTGCTAACGAGGAGAGAGGGGGGAGGGGGGTGCGTCCAGCAAGCACGGCCAACTTATCATACCCCACCCCCCTGTCCAGCACGTCTCACATGTCTTTCTGTCTTCGTAGGGAGGGGTGCGTCCCACAAGTCCAGCTAATTCACATCATCCATTGTCACCCCCCTGTCCAGCACGTCTTCCTGTCTTTGCGGGGAGGGGTGCGTCCAACAAATACAGCCTAATAATCTCTTGTCGACCTAGGTGTTAGCAGATATGGACTCCAAAAAACAGGCGATGCAGGCGCTCTAACCCCCGAAATCGCATGTTAACGTTTTCATTTACGTAGGCTTTATGTGGTGTGGATATAGATACGTAAGTGCAGGACAAGTGCGCGCATCCAAAATTGAATATGGATGCGCTACTCAATCACCTCTGAGATGTGTCTCTATCCTATAGGTCAGAGTTTGACACCAACTACCAGTAGGGCGAAAACCGCAGTATAAACTGCGACGTACACTGGTGGTGCGAAAAGAATCAAGCCTGTCACTACACCAGCTGAAGATGCAAGTGCAGCGATGGTTCCGGACCGTTTGTACACGGTGCTATTATCGTCGGTCCCAGGATCTTTGTCTGGGTGTGGATGAGAGGTTGACATGGATGACTCTCGAGGGAAACCTGAAACCGGAAGAAGCGTGCAGGACAAGTGCGCGCGATCCAGTCAGAGTCCCTAACTGTGTGCAGACCGGCGCACAAGATAAAGCCCACGGGTGGGGGGACCTTGACGTTGTACGATTAGTACCCTTGACCTCCGGGTGCTGGAGCTATAATTTTTTTCTAAAACTCAACGACACCCCGTATGCAGACAACGCCCCAGGACGACCTACTGATCGCTGTCGCTCTTTCCACCTTCAGCTACGAGTTCGAAGGTGTCGACGATTATATCGCTGACCGGGCATGGGATCTGGCGGTCGCCCACGCTGAGCAACAGGGCATACCACCTAGCGAGATCGTGAACCAGATCGACTGGTCGACATAGTCGATAAGGTGGTTTATCGCCCGAACTCTCCAGCAGGAACGCCCGGTAGGTATGAGACTATTCTCTATCAAATAGGCCATATACGAGTAAGACTTGAAAATCAGTATCGATACACACCAGCTTGAACGCGATCGATTTTCCTCTTTTCCGTCAACCGAGAGAGAGCCCGACTGACACTGGATTTTGGTCTTCCTGTTTTTTCTGTAATCTGAGCAGTTGTCAAAACGTTGTCGTCGCTCTTACGAAATGTCTCTATAATATCAATCTCAACAGAACTTGCCACATCTTCAAGAATATCTGATTTAAATGCGATGTCAGCTAATTCATTCGCATCAAGTACTGCCGTATTTATTTCATTAGTGCTTATTTTTTTGGATCTTATGTGTAGTACTCCATTAATTTCCAGCCACCTAACTTCATCCTCAGTTATATTATCGCCCTTAATCAGAATGTCCGTATCTTCGGTGAAATGGTATTGCTCGCTTCGCTCGCCCATGACAACACGTTCGCCTACGCGTTAAACAGTTTTGCGGTTATGTTAATCACCTTCGCCTTGAAGTTATATACGTGTACGGTGCTCTCAGCAATACTTTTGTGAAGACGCGCTCCTACGACTTAGTGAGGACGCAGGCTTGGCCCTTGCCTTTGTGGCGGGGACTAGCCTGGTAAGCATGTGCGGTCACAGCGCACGTGTGTTGAAGTCCGCCGGTTTTCCGTTTCACAGTTCATTAAGAATGTAATCTTTGACAATATCAGACTGAAGTCGCCCAGCCAGTGATTCCAGAGGTGATTCATTCCAGCCATCATTTACTGGCGGGCGGCGGCCTTCGATCCATGCAGCAGCCCGTTCCTCTTTCATTTGCTGTCGACGCCGATTTCGTGTCCGTATGTGATACAGCGTTGCAGGAGGATCTTGATTTGAAGCCCGCCACGAGTTGTCAATCCGCTGAGCAGGTATATCCACGTTTTCAATCCCCTGATCAGTGATCTCGCTACGAATGTATCCTGCTATATAATCCGCGGCTGTGATTTCTGGGTAGGTCTTATCACCATCAGTTAGAAATGATAAATATACAGGCGTTACACGATCTCCGAATCCGCTGAACTGTCGGGTGACAGCACGCCGGATGGAAATTTGTGCGTTCCCGTAGAGCTTATTACCGCCATCGTGGATCAAACCTGCGGGCCCATCATACTCTGGCATTGATCCTTCAGATCCTCCTGTCATCGCTTTCGTAGCTGTAATACATGCGATCATTGCCCTCTGTGCTTTATTGAACGATCCCCACCCTGCGACAGCATGCCATGTGGTGGGTATCTGTCGCATCCGCTCGATGAGATTCCGGACACGTTCAGACAGTACAGAACCAGAAACACCATGCGGTGATGAACTGGACTTACTTTTCCATGGATCTAATCCTTGTTCGATTAACGCCTCTGCAAGATCTTCACCATAGCTCCGAGGACATTGAACAGCAACCATGACGAATGGTCCTTCAGAAGAATTACCTGATTCATCTATACCTACCACATGGTCAACTCTTTGTATATTAGTGTCAGGATCGCCTTCTTCACCTTCTACAAGCTCAATACGGCGCAATCCTGACGGCATTATCTATTGTTTTGAAGATGGTAGTTAAATAGTTCTACTTCCGCGGTTCAGCCTGAACGAGTAGCACGGTTTCTTTAGAGAGCGGTGGAGTCTCCCGGTTTCCATCGACAAACCAGGGAGATGTTACCGAGTGGACTCACTTCATCGTAAAGCCAGTGTGGGAACCTACCTTTGTTGAAACGCCACTGACGCCACGGAGAGACCTTCTCTCTGTAACAGGCGAAAACAAGCCCAGAACGCCGATCTGCTAAACCGCGGAAGTAGGAATAGACCACGAACTGATTTAGATAGTTGAATATTCCCTTTTTAGATAAGAACGGCAACAATCTGGAGAGAGAAACCCAGTAGAAGAATCAAGCCTCCAGTACGAAAAACAGCTGCTTGTTTCTCCTGCTCCCTACGCCGTATGTAGCGCTCAACCCATCGATCAACGAGTGTCCGTGATGGAAGGTCGTTGCGGTCTGGTGTTTCGTCGTCTGGACCGATCACATCACATCTAAATTGGATTTTATCTCCCCCACCGCCAAGTTTCCCTGGACTTTCTGCCACGATCTTCGTTATTTTGTCTGGCAACTGGATATTCTCTCTAAATATTCTCAAAAACCTAGAATCAAAAATACCCAGAATACACACCCCTCCCACAGAGTCGAACCATTCATCGATCTCGATGTGGGGACACACCCCTCGCACAGGGTGGAACTCTCGGTTATCGGTATGCACGACTGCGAACGCCTGTGAAGCATTGCTCAGTATCGCTCTAACTAGTCACAACCTCCGTTGGTGACATCTGGAGAACGTCAGCCTAGTACGTCCGGGTTCAGCTATCCGTGGTCGACATCTGTTGTAGAAGTCACGTCCAGAGTCCTTCTTGGGTCCCGTCAACAAAGATTCCTCCACCACTTGTGACGGTTATTTCGTGCTTAGGGAGTTCAAATGTCAGCGTCCATGATGCAGTTCCATGTGCTGCCAAGCGGTGAATTGCCTCGGGACCAATATACTCGTAGAGAGATCGGCGACGTGGTCTTCAAGATCTGTGAGGTGTTCGAGAGCCTGTTCGGTGTATTCGACGCTCGTCATTCGTCACTGTCATCGAGCCCGAGGCGTTCTCGGGCTTCAGCGGCCGACACCGTCTCACCGGCCTCACGCTGCTTGCGACTCTCTTGGAGATCAGCCAAGATCTCTTCTGATAACTCGGGCGAGGGATTCAGCCAGTCACGGAGAGCATCGCGGACAGCCTCCGAGCGAGAGGAGTAACCTCGACGCGGATATTCGGACTCGATGGCATCAAGGACCGTCGAGGGAACCCGAACATCGATTTACCAGCGCTTTTTGCTAGGGGTTGTTTTGGCTCTGGTGTGAAAGCCGTTCAGTTCTCAAAGCACGGCCGGAGAGACGTTCTTGAATACGATGACTTCGAAGATCCCGAGATAGACCGCAGTGAGGTACTGGTTGATGTGAAGGCTGGTGCGCTGAACCACCTCGACGTTTTCACACGGATGGGACTTGGTGCACTCAACCATCTCGACCTAGAGATGCCACACATCCCTGGCAGTGACGCTGCTGGCGTCGTTGAAGAGGTGGGCGAAGACGTCGAACGGTTCGAACCAGGAGACAGGGTCGCAATCTCTGCAGGACTGTCCTGCGGACACTGCGAGTTCTGTCGTGGCGGAGACCCGACGCTCTGTACTGATTTTCAAATTATCGGTGAGCACGTCCGTGGTGTCCACAGTGAGTGGACGGCGGTACACTCAGAGAATCTCGTGCCTGTCCCAGAAGGTATTGGTTGGGAAACGGCGGCTGCGGCACCGCTGGTCTTCCAGACGGCATGGCGGATGCTTGTTACCCGTGCGGAACTCAAGCCGGGCGAATCCATCCTCGTTCTCGGTGCGAGCGGTGGGGTCGGTCACGCCGCCGTCCAAATTGCCGACTATATCGGTGCGGAGGTGTACGCGACTGCCAGTACCGAGGAGAAACTGGAGTACGCCTCCGAACTCGGCGCTGACCATACGATCAATTACGACGAGACGAACTTCGCCGACGCAATCGCCGATGCGACCGACGAGCGCGGCGTCGACGTGGTGATCGATCACATCGGCGAGGCAACTTGGCAAGACTCGCTTGACAGCCTCGTGAAGGGCGGCAGAGTAGTCACGTGTGGGGCCACAACGGGTCGCGACCCCGAGACGGATCTCAACCGCATCTTCTGGAACCAACTGGAAATCTATGGCTCAACGATGGGAGACCCCGGCGAAGTCGACGATGTACTCGAACTCGTCTGGAAAGGTGAGTTCGAACCCTACATCCGTGAGGTACTCCCGATGAGCGAGATTGAACGCGCCCACGAAATCATCGAAGACCGCGAGGGCTTCGGAAAGGTCGTCGTCGTCCCGGACAGTGAACTCTAGCTACGGTTGATATCCCGCAGTTGAGACGCACGTTCAACGATCAGGGGATTCATCTGATTTGACGCGAAATGACCGAAGCCGTCTTGCTGCATACAGCCTCTAAGTAGAGCACTTAGTCAGATCTGGAGCCGATGTTCTTAACAGAGTTTTCGTAAACTGGAATGAATTTGTGCCTAACCTGTGGCCGATTTCGGCAATCGACTAAGTTAACTCACTGGCCAGTACGATCTGTATGTCATCGGGCATCTCTCGGAAAGCGTTTCTTCGTGCAACCGGAGTCGCATTTGCCGCGACTATTGCAGGGTGTAATAGCGTAGCTGACAACAGCGGATCGAACACAGATACACAGACATCTCCTGAAGACTCTCCGCAATCCGAACAACAGAATGACGACTCTCCGACGTTCGGAAATTTCTACGTGGGCAACGCAGATACAAGCAGTAGTACGGTCATCGATGGACGTGCTGAAGTCGTATATACACGGCCCGACACGGCTACCGACAAGTCACCCGTCGTAATGGTGCCCGGCCTTGGGTTGTCACCGTACATTTACCGGACGACACCTGACGGTCGACGCGGCTGGATGGAGTACTTTGCCGAAGCTGGCCATCCAGTGTATGCATTTAATCCTCCTCGAAACGTTGATTCAGGTGGGTTAGATACTGGTGCACTCCAGAACTCAGACTCTGGGACACTCTCTCGATGGTCTATTGACCGTGCATGGCCAACATGGGGTTTCGGACCTGAAGTCGATGACCCGTACGAGGATGTTCGATACCCGGTCGAATCAGTAGACCAACTTGTTGCATCATTCCCCGCATACGTCAGCACCGGTGGCGGTGGTGACAGTAGTCAAAGTGGTGGTCAGGCGGGCGGAAGTATCGGCGACCAGAACTCCACATCTACGGATTCCAATGGGACAACAGCTGGAAGCCAGACTGGGTCGACCCCCGGAGGCGGCGGGAGTCAATTCGCATCATCTCAGGAGACTACCGCCCTAGAGAAACTTCTCAATCGTGTTGGTTCGTCAGTGTTGCTAGTCCATTCAGCAGGTGGTGAGTCTGGATTCGCGGTCGCACAGACTGTGCCTGACCTCGTCGAACGGATCGTCGCAGTCGAGCCGGTCGGCGCGCCGACTGACCCGCAAACTGTGGCGGAGATGGGTGGTGATGCACCGTTTATGGGTGTCTATGGCGATTATGTCGACGAACGTGGACAGACTGGTCGCAAGGAAGCGACTCAGACAACTGCAGACCTCGCAGGAGAGACGAATTCTGTATCGACCCTGCTTAGCCTTCCGGACGAAGGGATATCTGGAAATACACATCTCATGATGCAGGACGACAATAACGGCAAAATCGCAGACCGAATTATCACGTGGATTGGAGACTAATTCGGGAAAGTAGCATCGCTCGGACCGAGACAGAATGTATTTGCACCGACCAAATGAATATTCGATAGATGCGGCAGTTGCTCTGGTGGCTCATTGGTGGGTCTCGTGGAGGCCGCAATCGGCTTCGTATCCTCCGAGCACTCAACGACCAGCCACGAAACACCAATCAATTGTCGAATGACTTGGACCTGAACTACAAAACAGTGCAGCACCACCTCGAAATCCTCGAAGAGAGCAATATCGTGACCACGGAGGGTGACAATTATGGGCAGATGTACTTCCTCTCAGACCGAATGATGAACAACCTCGATATCATGGAAGACGTGGCGAAACAGGCCGGAGTGGATGATGATTCGTAACTGGATTGAGAGCCCCCTTGGAACGACAGTAGCGAGTGCGACCATCGCGAGCGGTATCGCACTCTGGATCGCATTCTTCATATCAATCCCATCTCATGGTCCTCCGTTGAAGTCGTTGTCCTCACAGGTTGAACTGCTCATTCGGATGGAGGTCTTCTTTACAACCCTGAACCTCGTGTTGCTGGTGGCACTCGCAGTCATCTACGTGCAGCTCTATCGCGATCTTCCGAACAAGTACACAGCAAGCCTGCTTGTGCTAAGCCTTACGCTGCTTCTGTACGCGGGTACGTCGAATCCATTGGTACACAACGTCTTAGGCTTCCGCCCACGCCCAAATATCGGCGCGTTCGTGTTTATACCGGATTTCTTCATCGGACTTGCCATCCTCGTTCTCCTCTATCAGAGCCAAACCTAATTTCACGTTTATTTTTAGACAGGTGATCAGAATCCTGTTGATTGATCAGTGTAGATCAGTCAAAACAGACAGAAAAGATTACCGATCACGTTAGCCAAAACGCCTTCCCAGAATTCCCGCTGGATCGTGGGCAAGCTTGCGAGACTCATAATTATAAGTATAGCAATTGGCTCAGTTAATCAACTCGTGAGTGTATTCTATGCCTGTTTTCCTTCTACAGACTGTAACTCACTGAACTTGGGAGTCTTCGTATAGAGTCCAAAGTTTGACTCAGCAATTAGCATGGCTCGATCACGGGGCGTGACCAACTAATCCGTCTAAATTTTATCAGAATGTCTCGTGTATGATGTATGATGGAATGTGAACATTTTTATACAAGATCAGCCAAAAATTGGCTAGACAAACCGTGCGAATTCATCTATAATTAGGTTAAAGTCCTTATAAAATCAAATTCTACAGCTTACTATTGTATAATATACAGTCATAATATTGACAACTAGGGTGGATAAATATAAAAACAACTCGGAACTCGCAGTTCCGGCTGTCGCCTAACATGTGTGGTTAAGCTCGCATTCGTGAAATATCTCACACTACTCCGCGGTCGTGGGTTGACTTTCCTAAAATGTATGAATTAGTATGTATCGAAGATCTCTTGCAACTCTTTGACACTCTCGCACCCTTCCATCATACCAAATGCTAACAACAGTCTAGCTTTTTGTGGGCTGAGGGTATCGGCACCAATGAAATCTTCATCGCCAGTAATCACTCCCTCGGTCCCTCTTTGAGATAATACAACTGGTATTCCGTCATCGGCTGCGTCAAGTAGTGCTTCTTGTAGTCCACGTCGACCATCTGGCCTAGATGATGTGCCTGTTGGTAGTGTTGCATCAACGAACCCTTGAGTTCCTGCTTCAACGGCTGCATCAACCATTCTACCATCGATTTCTATCGCCGAGTAGGTGATATCAATGTATGATAGCGGGAAGTCTTCTGCGCTTTTGTCTGAAAGATCAAATTCGGTATCTGGGTAGGATTCCCTTTCAGTATCTTGATAAAATTCGATTTCACCGTCAAGAAGACCGACAGGGCCTGTATTTGGTGATGACCATCCATCTGGTCGGCTACTAACAATTTTTCTAACATCCCGTGAATGATAGATTTCGTCATTCACAACCAGCAATGTCCCACGTCCTTCAGCATCTGGATGACCTGCAACTCGGACGGCATCAAATAGGTTTTTATCACTATCTGTTCCTAGGTCGTCAACACCACGCTGAGCAGCAGTGCCTATTACCGGGATCTCTGTATCTAACGAAAGATTAAGGAAATACAAAAGTTCCTCTACAGTATTTGATCCAACAGTTACAACTACGCCGTCTGGTGGCGAAGAACTCTCTGAAGCTTCCATGATTGCATCATGGATTCCAAACAAGACTTCAGAAGTCAACTGACTGCTTCCAAGCTGTGAGACTCCCTCCACAGAAATGTTAGCAACGTCTTCTAATTCAGGACGTTCTTCAACTAACTCGTCTGGTGACAAGTATCCCTCCGTATCTGGATTTGCAACGGTACCACCAGATCCAACAAGAAGGATTTCTGTCAATTCCTCGTCCTCGCTTGCACTTGCTGTAGCTCCAAACAATCCACCGCCTGCAAGTGCAACACCACTTGCACCTGCTATTTTCATAAGCGTTCTTCGTGATTTCAAACGCTGATCATCCAAACCTACGTTTGAATTCTGTTTATTTGATTTTACTACTTCTTCCGCATTTGGCTTATCGATTGCCATGCAATACCACCATTTAGATGTAGAATATTAATATTTTCTAAGTAAAATACGACAAACATGAAATTTGTTCATTTCCAATACGTTTTATCTATTAATAGAGGGTAATAATATATATACAACTTAAGGAATGGGACTGTCAGACCGACGCCGTACTTATCAACGAAGTAGTATTTAATGAGGCTTCTCCAATTCGATCATTAAACTCGACTCCTGATCGCACCGTACATATTCTCGTGTGACAACTCTACAGATTCGGAACGTCGAATCTTCAGAACAATTTCTATGAAATAAAGTAGCTTTTGTGCTGTTTTTATTCTCCATATCTTACACGCTGCCCGATAGCAATGTCAGCAGGCTTTGTGTTGGTTCACTGGATCACCCATGGTTCAAGTAAACTTTGGACTTCCTTTACAGACTCCAAAGTTAAGTGGGTGGGATCGCCTGTTAGTATATAAAGAGAGTTCGATCACATGGCTCAGAATCTAGATTCCAAAGTTCGCGCAAAAGTGTGGCTCACTCCCGACCAAGTCGACGATCTCCGGTCGGCGTGTTACTCGACTGGTGCCGACTATCTGCAGCAGCGCAATGAGGCGATCATCGCCCTCATGTACGATACCGGGCTTCGGGTTGGCGAACTGGTGGCCGTCGACGTGGATATGCTCAGAGAGGGCAACAGTGCGCTGTATGTGCCAACCGAGATCCAGAAAGACTACCCGAACGACAACGAACCTGCGCCAGCGACATTGGAGCTGTCGGCTGACGTGTCGCGGCTGCTGTCATCGTATCTGAACAGCAGGTGGAAAGATTCGCCGGCGCTGTTTCCGTCGCGGTCGAGCGACCGGATTACTACCCAGGGAGTTCGCAATGCGATCTCGAAGATTGCTGAGGAGGCCGGTGTCGATCCGTACCTGGTCGAAGGTACTCGCGGTGAGCCAGGCGACGTGACGCCCCACGCACTCCGCCACAGTGTCGCCTACCGGATGATGAACGCTGAAGAGGGTAACACGCTGTACGACGTTCGGAACCGACTGCGGCACCGGAGTATCCAGACGACCGAGCAAGTTTACGACCATCTCATCCGAGTATGACTGACGACGACGATGTCGACCCGGAGGAACCACGTCCGAAGGGCCATTACCCTTCGAGAGCAGGGTTGGGGGCGAGAAGAAATCCTCCCGTCCGAGGGGCGTACCAGACTGGGCCGACGCGTTTGACCCCGCTGAAGGGGGTGACTGGGTGGACCTTTGTCGAACGAATTTACGGCGCTCATGGTCGCGGAGCTGTGCAACAACTACTCTCTAAGCCTGGAACAACTGTTGCCGGGACAACTTGATGAATACCAAGCACTATCCACACAGCGCGGAGTCCCGTCGCACAGAACTTGAGAACGACCACTATAGAACGCGAATAACTGCCCTCAATGGCGCCGACACAGTCGATGAGGCTACGGATCGGCCATAGCCGTTAATCGTCCAGCGATTCGACTCTGTCTACCACTTCGTCGGACGTTTCGACCGATCTGTCGCCGGAAAACACGTAGAGTGTGAATCCAAGAACGCACCAACTGAGGACAATAAGCCACTCGTAGGGCCACGACAAAGCCGATTGACCACCCGGTAAGTAGAGCATGATGAAAATCGCTG
The DNA here is from genome assembly GCF_056175805.1 of Halohasta sp. A2. NCBI lineage: Archaea > Methanobacteriati > Methanobacteriota > Halobacteria > Halobacteriales > Haloferacaceae > Halohasta > Halohasta sp. A2. The sequence continues at coordinate 31,780 of NZ_JAQFWV010000024.1, forward strand.
TTGCCGCGAGCCCAAAGATGCCGACGACAGAACCCATAGGGACCTCGTATGGCCGGTTCATGTCGGGTTCACGGTAGCGCAGAACCAGAAATGAAATCACCACAAGGAACCAAGCGATGACGATCCCGAGTCCGCCTGCATTGACGACCCACGTGAGCGCCTGTTCGCCGAAGAACGGGGCGACTGCGGACAGACCGCCGATCAACAGAATCGCGTTGCTTGGAGTATTATATTCCGGGTGGACTTTTGAGAGCGATTCCGGGAGCATCCCTGAAGTTGAGAGCGCAAAGAGAGCTCGGCTACCGCCGATAATGAATGCGTTCCAACTCGTTAAGATCCCCGCAACACCCGCAAGCGCCATGAGCTGACCTGCGATTGGACTATTGTACAGTTCGGCCATCCCAGCCGCTGCAGGGAGTGAACTGTCAACGAGGGCACTGCCGGAAAGCGCGCGACTCGAGCCCCAGATGACAGCTATGTAGAACAGGGTGGCCAACCCAACGGCAAAAACGATCAGTAGCCCAAGCCTCCGCGCCGGTATATCAGCCTCTTCGGCCGATTGTGGAATGACGTCGAAGCCGACAAACATGAATGGTGTCATCAACGCGACGGTGAAGATTCCAGCGGCCCCACCAACGAACGAACTATCGGGCGACGTTTGTCCGTTAGTAACTGCCCCAGCAATCAGGACAATGCCGGCAAGTGTAATGATGGCGGTCATGATGACTTGGAACTGCGCGGCAATCCGAATCCCCCTGTAGTTCATGTACGTGATGCCGAACGTGCCGAGCACGCCGACGAGGATCCACGTGGTATACACCGGTTCGCCAGCTATCTCCCAGAGCGGGAACGAATTGAACCCGGGAATAATAAACGCCATTGCGGATGGGAGTGCGACCGCTTCAAATGCGGCGACAGTAACGTACCCGAAGACGATCGCCCAAGTACAAACAAATGAGCCGATCGGTCCAAGAGCTCGTAGGCTGTAGACGTGTTCACCCCCGACTAACGGCATCGCAGCGGCGAGTTCGCTGTAAATGATCGCGACGAGACCGACAAGGACAGCCCCACCAAGAAACGCAACGATTGCTCCCAGTGGGCCCGCTTCATTAATCCAGTCGCCAGCGAGGATGATCCATCCCCATCCGATCATTGCCCCAAACGCGAGGATTAGCATATCTTTACTTTTAAGCTCTTTCGTCAGTCCGCTTTGTGTTTTCTCTGACATGGATTATTTTGTAACGCTGTGTCAGGTATTAGTCGGATACAATCCCATTTATAAATTTCGAAGTTACTGCACATTTGCCAAGAGGAACAGCATATTTTTGCTAATTAAACCCAGCTATCTGCTCAATTGGTTTGAGAAAAAATTTTCCCATTGTAAAAACGCTGGTTCTAAAAATTGTTTTTCTTGGACGTAGTTCAAATTGAATGGTTGTAATTAAATACTAGTTCAACTACTGAGTAGGATCATAATAGGATTATAAATAATACTCCAATATCGAACGGATTGTATCACTGCGGGGTCGTAGACCAGCGGATTAACAGATTCTATGGTTCGAACCGATGACGATGCTATTTCATCAAGAACTTTGAACTAAATATATGAGGTTCTTCTTGGATTGCCTCACTTCACGTGAAATTGGTATTACGTAATCAAAATCGTGTGCGTACAGCAGTTCCAGACCGATGCTGTATCACATTGGCGGCTCCTGACGGATCACCCGGATAATAAACGGGGTTGCGAAAATCGAGAGCCCCGCAAGCATGAACCAGCTGGCCTCATACCCAATGACGTCGGACAAATAGCCGAACAGCGGCTGGACGACGAGCGAACCAATGACGAGTGCGAGCTGTCCGCCTGCAGTCGCACTTCCCATCTCCTCAACTGGAACCAGTGTTGCTATGCAGGAAAAATAAATTCCGGCAAAGCCGAGGGCAAAAAAACCGAGAACGACGAACAGCACAGCCACAAGCAGCCGACTGTCGACGAGGGCGACCGCAACGAACAGCACGGCACTGGCGGCAGCCTGAATTAGCAGGATCGTCCCGATTCGCCGTCGTGGCTCGCCCGGCAGCACATCACTCAGCCAGCCGGTGAAAACACGGCCAACACTTCCCGAGACCTGAATCGCCGCGAGTACCAGCCCGCCGAAGGCGACGGTCGCGCCCACCGACTCGTTGATGTAGATGATTGTGTAGCCGGTCGTTGTGAATAGTCCCGCACCGAGACAGATCCCGACCACCGCTAGCGACATGTAAGGGGTGTTCTGCAGGAGAGTCCGGAACTCGGGGTACTCGGCGTTGTCATCAACCGGCGTGCCGCGGTAGGTAATCCAGAAGATGGCTGTGACGACGACGCCAATTACTGCAGCGGTATAGAACCCGGCCTCCCAGAACAGTACCCCTGCAATCCCGGTCACTAGCAGCGCGCTCACACCGCTGCCGGCGGTCACGCCAACCTGTTTGATGCCGACTGCAAGATTCTGTCGACCGACAGGAACGTTGTCGAAAATAGCCTTGTTCGTCCCGGGCATCGCGGTGCCGTACAGCGATCCCAGCAGAAATGTTCCGACAAGTGAAGCGGAGAAGGACCACGCCCCAGCGACAATCACTGAGCCAATCGAAAGTCCAATCAGTCCGAAGGTGAGCATCCGGCGCTCGCCGAACCGGTCAGTCATCGCGCCGAGTGGGAGCAAAAAAGTCGCATAACCGAGCGACAGTGCTGCGAGAATCAACCCGACTTGGGCTCCCGAGAGCCCGAAATCGTCGCGGAAGAACGGTGTTGCAGCGAAGACAGTATAATAACAAATGCTCGCCGCGAGTTGCCACATGAATACGAGTGGCAAGAGTCGACGGATATTCATTGGTCCGTCCTCTGTTGAAACCAGTAAAAAATACTCAGCACCCCATTGATATCGTCGACGTCTTCAGCGTTCCTTTTTTAAACGCCTCGTCGGTTTGGTAAGCTTTCCCACTAATCGACGCTGTGAGCACTGCTGCGTCAGTCGCCTCTGCGACGGCTCGCTCGCATTTCCAAGTCATATTGTCAGCAAATAAATGATTTGTTATTGGATCCAGTAGGTCTTTGCGTTAGTGAACTCTCTGATACCGTGCTGTGAGAGTTCTGTGCCGTATCCCGATTCTTTAATACCACCAAAGGGAAGCCGAGGATCGGATGCCGACATTTTATTGACGAACGTCGCACCAGCTTTGATCTCTTCGGCTACACGTCGACCGCGCTCGCGGTCGCTTGACCAGACCGACGCGCTCAGTCCATATGGTGTGTCGTTGGCCTGTTCTATCGCCTCGGTTTCGTCGTCGACTTCGACGACGGTTGCGACGGGGCCAAACAGCTCTTGGGCCCGTGCGGGACAGTCAACGGGTGCGTCCGTGAGAACCGTTGGTGGGTAAAAGTTACCCACCCGATCGAGCGGTTCACCGCCACACTGGACGGTCGCCCCGGCGTCGACGCTCGCGGTGACCTGTTCGTGGAGGCCCTCCAACAGATCTTCGCGTGCCTGCGGTCCCACATCGGTCTCGGGGTCGGTCGGATCACCGACTGTCAGCGACTCCATATGTTCAATAAACCGCTCAGTGAACTCCTCGTACACATCGGTATGGATAAACATCCGCTTGGCTGCAATACAGGTCTGTCCGGAGTTTTGCGTGCGAGCGGTAACAGCTGTCTCGACGGCTTCGTCGAGATTAGCGTCATCAAGTACGATGTAGGGATCGCTTCCGCCCAGTTCGAGGACGGTCGGTTTGATGTTCCGTCCGGCGACCTCGGCGACCGCTCGTCCAGCGCGGGTGCTTCCGGTCAGCGTGACTGCCCGTACGCGATTGTCCTCGATGATGCTCTCGACGCGCTCGGCCTCGATGTGGAGCGATCGGATAACACCCTCTGGATACCCTGCATCTCGAAAAGCCGAGATGATCGCTTCGGCGCAGCCGAACGTTGTCGGCGAGTGTTTCAGCAGGGCAACGTTGCCGGCGGTCAACGCCGGGACGGCAAAGCGAAACACCTGCCAGAACGGGTAGTTCCAGGGCATCACCGCGAGAACGGTGCCAAGTGGTTCGTAGGCGACGTAGGTTTCGGCACCCGGTTCGGTGCCAATCCGTTCGTCTTGGAGGTGTTCGGCCGCACGCTCGGCGTAGTACTCACAGACCCGTGCGCACTTTTCGACCTCACCAGTAGCCTGAGAGATTGGTTTGCCCATCTCCTGGGTCATCACCTGTGCGTACTGGTCGACGTTGTCCCGCAACGTTTCGGCTAGGCTGGCAGCCAGTTCTTGACGAGACTCGATCGACCGCTCTCGCCATGTCTCAAAAGTCTCGACCCCGTTCGAAAGCGCTGCCTCAACGGCCACGTCGTCGTCTTCCTCGTAGTTTGCAATACATTCGCCGGTTGCTGGATTGATGCTCTTGAACATTACTTTGTGAACTGCTGTTCCAGTAGGATCATCGGCAAGTAGGCAGCCACCTGCTGGGTCGATTCACTGTCGTCGAATGCCGGTGCATTCTCCATCAGATCCACTGCGCTACTAGGGTCCTTGCGATGCAGTGTCTCCACGGCGGTCAGCGTCCGGGCCGTCTTGAGATCGGTCCCCATATCCGATATTCCAGCCTGCTGACGAACTGTGCGTGTACGTTGGATGAACTCGTCGGATGAGCCAATCATGCTGTCATCCCCTGAATCGCGGTTTCGAGCCCTTCGACCGCACGCTGGAGTTGATCGCGCTTGATCGTCAGTGGCGGCTGGAATCGTATTACGTTCTTGTAGAAGCCACCGACACCCATGATGATCCCTTGCTCGCGAAGCGTCTGGCCGATCTGTTTAGCCAGTTTTGGATCTGGTGCCGCTGCGACATCCTTCGGGCCGGTATCGGTCGTATCAACTAACTCGACGCCGTGCATCAGTCCGAGGCCACGGGTCTCCCCGACAACGTCGTACTCCGCCTCCAGTTCGGTGAGGCGCTCGTTGAGCCATGACCCCTGTCTCCGGGTGTTCTGGATCAGGCCATCTTCCAACTGTTCAATCGTTTCCAACGCGGCGGCACAGGCGACCGGATTCCCACCGAACGTTGAGAGGTGATCTCCGGACTCAAAAGCGTTTGCGACATCCTCTCGTGCGGTGAACGCACCGAGCGGGAGACCGTTCGCGATCCCTTTGGCCTGTGGCATGATATCTGGGACAACATCGAAGTGGTCGCTAGCCCACATCTCGCCGGTTCGCCCGTAGCCAGTCTGCACTTCGTCGACGATGAGAAGTCCTCCGTAATCATGAGTGATCTCTTGGACGCGAGCGAGCCAGTCTTGGGGTGGCACGATAATTCCACCTTCCCCCATGATCGGTTCGACGACAACTGCTGCGAGGTCTCCCGAGGTGTGTGTTTTGATGATGTTTTCAATGTCGTCTGCACATGCATTCGAACACGGCCCTCCGTCGCACATCTGGCAGCGGTAGGCGTACGGCGGTGAAGCATGAGCAACTTCCCCTTTCGGGGAGGACATTCCAGATTTGTACCCTTTGTTCCCGGTCAGAGCCAGCGAACCCTGCGTCCGGCCGTGAAAAGACATCTCGAGTGCCAGAACTTCGGTCGATCCTGTATATTTTCGCGCCAGTTTGACCGCCCCCTCAACAGCCTCCGTTCCCGAGTTGGCAAAGAACGTCTTCTTGAGATCTCCGGGCGTCACTTCCGCCAGTTTCTTGGCGAGTCGGGCAGCCGGTTCGTGCGGATGGAGGTACGTACACCCGTGTGTGAACGTATCCAGTTGTTCTTTTGCAGCCTCAACGATCGCTTCGTTGCCATGTCCTGCGTTCTGGACGGCGATCCCTGAGAACATATCCAGATACTCGTTACCATCGAAATCCTCAACTGTACATCCCTGGGCCTCCTTGATCGGGACATGCAGGTCCTTCCAGATCGGCATTAGGTACCGCTCGTATTGTGACTCGACCTCTGCATTGGAGTATTGCGGCGCGTGTTTCTCAGACATAGTTCCAACCGCTTCTTATGGATGCTATTTTATAAAACTACCCATAATTAGAATACAGTCCGATAAATAATCCATTAGTAGAACCAAATCCAGCAAGATTGTCGGGTTATATCGAGCAGCGTTGCAAGGACGCAGATCTGGGACCGAGTTATCTGGCTGCCTCAAGAGAACAGTGTAGTTCTATAACTCGACGAAACACACCGACAACGGTCGACCTCCTCCACGCGCTAACGGACGTGGAATCATTTTATTAGCGGCCAAGACGAATAGCTAGGGACTTGATCCCGAGGCAATTCACGCTGACCACCCATGTCCAATAATCAGACAAGGTTTAGTACACACGAAGATATAGTTTGATTAGTTTCCCAAAAGAGCCACATATGGACGAAAAAGATATTCGCATTTTGCACACGATGGCCAGCGAAGGCATCAATAGCCCCGAAAAGATTTGCGAGTATACCGACATACCAAAATCGACGGTGCATTACCGACTGGAACAACTACGTGAGAAGGGTGTAATTAAAAACGACCTCGGCGAGATGGATCTATCAGAAATCGGGCTCTCAATTACACTCATCAGTGATATCTACGCTGAGTTCGGTGAGGGATATCATGAGACAGTCGGTGAAAAGCTAGCAAATATCGAAGGTATAAATCAGGTGTATTTCACTATGGGTGACACTGATTTCGTCGTGATTGCCCACCTAGACAGTCGAGATATGGTTGAGAGTCTGGTCAGCGATTACGAGGCAATCGACGAGGTTAGTCGAACAAGCTCAAAATTTGTTATTACCACCGTCAAACGCGAACCCCATCCGATCAGCGATTTCGAGATTGAGACGCTGGTCGACGCTGTTTCCGATGTCTAACTAAGTGTATATTTGGTAGATGATCTGCTGCTGTAGCTAATCGAGGCTTCTTCTCCAGAGGTATGAGGTGTGGCTCGTGTGGAGCAAAAAACCGCCATCGCAAGTTTCTGATTGCAGGCACCATGTGTGAAAAACACCGCATTCCACCCGCTAGGCGCGACCGTTATAGAAATTCAGGGCCATAATCCCCGAGTATCCTTTGATTGCGCAACGCGAGTAAGCCCAACAATGTAGGTAGCATCACGCCACGTAACATCACGGGTCTCGTACTCCGCACGGACTTGATCCCAGGCTGAGAGCATTTTCGTCTCGAGTTCTTCCCGGACTTTCTCGATCGACCATTCCCGACGGTTGATATCCTGGAGCCACTCGAAGTAGCTCACAGTTACGCCACCCGCGTTAGCGATGATATCCGGGATAACTGGAATGTTGCGTTCCGCAAAGATTTCGTCCGCTACCGTTGTCGTCGGACCGTTTGCACCTTCGACGATGAGGTCTGCAGATACCTTGTCGGCGTTGGACGCCGTTAACACATTTCCCACGGCAGCCGGGATCAGAACGTCGACATCGAGTTCGAGAATCTCTGCATTCGATAGACATACTGGAGCCTCGGCTTCGGAAACTCCTTCGGGGTTCTCCTCGTAGGAGGGTATCTCATGGACATTCAGACCGGTTTCGTCGTATATGCCTCCCGTTTCATCAGAAATCGCTACGATGTCCGCACCCCAGTCATCGAGTAAGCGGCCTACGTTTGCGCCGACGCTGCCAAACCCCTGGATAGCGACTGACAGATTCTCCATATCCATCCCGTAGTGACTCACCGCTTCGCGCGTAATGATTGCCACACTTCGCCCGGGTGCTTCCGAACGTCCATAGGAACCACCGACGAGCGGCGGTTTGCCGGTGACAATACCCGGTTTTGCCTCCCCCTCCTGCATACTGTATGCATCCATGAACCACGCCATCGTCTGAGCATCAGTTCCCATGTCTGGGGCGGGGATATCTTTAGTTGAGCCGACAAAATCGCGGATCTCTTCCGCGAACCGGCGCGTGAGACGCTCCTTTTCGTCTTCACTCAGTGTTTTTGGATCGACGACGACACCCCCCTTCGCTCCGCCGAAGGGAATATCCATCACGGCACACTTCCAAGTCATCCACATTGCCAGTCCGACACACTCGGCTTCGGAAACGTCTGTGTGATAGCGGATTCCCCCCTTATATGGTCCACGGACATTATCATGCTGTGCTCGGTATCCCTGAAACACGTCCACGGTACCATCGTCGCGTTTAAGTGGAATCGACGTTCTGAGCACCTTTTTGGGATACTGTAGCCGTTCAACGACACCCTCCTCTACATCAACGTACTGAGTTGCCCGTTTGAGTTGATGTCGGGCCACCTCAACCGCTGATTCTGGGTTGGCAGTTTCAGAGTTGGATTGACTTGCACACATTATATTTCAACCACATCCAACTCTCTGATACTACGACAAATATAATTTAGGATTTGATCTTTTCACCGAACAAAGTCTAGTTTTAGCTACCGATATAGGATATTGTCCATCGAGTATTTCCTCATACAGGCTGGTTTTGTTGAAATACTCAACAAGTGATTCTGCCCGGTTGTAACCATCACAGTCAAAAGATTTTCCAGCTCGTCGTTAGACAAAAACACGCGGTACGTGGTGTGGATAATTTGCATTCGATTCACAGGCTGATTTCCGCCGCTTCCTGAATGAGATCGTCCTTGGGTGGCTTGGCCAAATTGACGAGGCGATTACCAACGGGCGGTTCCATACGACGCTGCTGTCGGCTCGCGGGGCGAACTGCCAGTACTGTGATTATCGCCGGGTTGCGACGTTCGACAACCCCGCAAGACGGAGTTCGTCAACGAGGTTAACAACGACGACGCTGCGTACGTTCCACTCCGTGTTCGCGACGACAAAGACATAGAGGGAGTGATGAGCGATGACTGATGAGAGCGCGGATATCCAGATCACAGAGGAGCAGGAAGATGCGCTCGTCAGGGCCGAAACGTCGCGATCTCTTGCACGAGAGCCTTAACAAGACTTGGATACACGGAGTGGGGGTGCTTTCCATGACACGCCCTCTGTAGGGTCAATGTTTCGACGGGCGTTGCCAATCTATTGATCGTGTCGCAAAGTCCTCTATCACTACTTCTGGGGTTTATTCTGCTAACAACCGTTCCTTGGTGTAATTACGGTAAGCTTACAGTAACCACACGCTGTCTGTCGAATATGCCACCAGATGGCTACACAACAGTGACGATCAGTACCGAGACAGCAACGAAGCTATCCACAGTGATGATCGAACACGAAGTGGATTCAATGGCACGTGCAATCGATTACGCGGCGGATCTCGCAATTGGACAAGAGAAGCTGACCAACGCTGAGCTCGCACGACTTCTGCACCACCGCTTAGACGAGCAAGAAAGTGAGTAAACCGCATGACTGCGTACGCTTACTGTAACGTTACCGTAATTTGTATTTGAGACGGTGTGAACGCGATTAAACCCCAGAAGTAGTGCTATAGTCTGCCTTTAGAACTAATGAGCTGGATCTTCGGCGGGCGCGAGCATATCGTCGATCTGCAAGATAAGAATGTTATTGGTGTCATCTTTGGCATCAAGCGTACCAGTGATACGGAGTTTTGACAGTGGTGTCGGGCCGACAATGACCTCGTCACCTTCGTGGAAGTCTCGCACAGATCCCTGCAGGCAGATTTCGGCGCGGCAGAGTTCCGGGTGGTGAACGCTCGAAAGGTCGATGCTCTCAACGTTGGCATTCTTGACTGTTTTGTCGTTGTGTAACAGCGGCACTGCAGCGGCTTCGTCCATCTGGTCGACATCCAAAGCCTCGTAGGCGTTGGCGGTCGGTTTATACCCGCCCTTCGGGCCAGGGACACCCTCGACCAACTGGAGGGCCTTCAGGCTCTGCATCTGGTTACGGATGGTTCCGGGATTTCGATCGACCTCCTCGGCGATTTGTTCGCCTTTAACGGCGTCTTCGGTTTGGCGGTGAAGATTTGTGAGAGCAGTAAGTATCGCCTTCTGACTCGGTGTAAGTTCAATTGATGCCATAAATCATAGCAATAATCGACTGCTGATAAAGCCGATGATGAATAAATATTGTGTATCAAATCGCCGGCTATATTTTGGAGTGCTCCGTCACTGACCAAGTCGCGTTCGCAGTCTTGCATATCTGGATTTGATCGGAATATCGTATAACTCGATTACAGCGGTAGCGATCCTGTTCTCTACCATTCTGTCTCTATGTAGGCAGAAAATCTGCTGCGAATTAGCTGTCATTGGATTTTTACACTCATTTATAAAGTTAATAATGTCTGAAGTCATCTGAATTGGAGGGATAAAGCATCAGACGAGGGGTAGAAGAGTATAACTAGTCGCTGGTTCCGCTAATTGAACCAGAAACCGCATCTACTACCGCAGACATGATAACGGGATGAACGGTTGCGTCAGTGGATTCTACACCGATCAGTACATTATCTAAGATTTGTTCATGCTGGGCATGAACCTCTCCAGTAGACTTGTCACCTTTTGTCCCAGTCCATTCAATTTCAATTGCATCTTGTAGTGCTTCTTCATCATACGAAACCGTTAGTGTGATTTCTCCTTTAGTCATGTTTAGTTATTTTTGACGGTTACCGAATTATTTTCGCTGACTACTTTCTCCAACGTAGTCATATCAATTAACGCATACCCCAATAATAAAACTTTGGTATATGTCGTAACAGTATATACTGGATTACATAGAAATTCTTAATTTCGATTGTCACATGACGCTATCTTTGTCTATTAGCAGGGATTTACAGTATTGAGATAGATTAAAATGAACCTATTTTGGTCCACTAATTCAAATATTCACACGCTACTCTGGAGTTCTCTAAGGGCTATCTGACCACGCTCGTCATCAAAATGATCCTCCAACGTTACATTTGCGAATGGGCGTGGTCCACCAAGAGGACCTGTTACATCTAATTCGTTCAATTCTAGCGCAATGACTCCAAGTCGGAGAGCTTCACGGGCTGAGGTGTGTTTTTTTTCACTGAATTCTTGAGTTAGTTCTCTAAGTGTATCTTCAGAGAGTTGAGTTCCGAAAGTTAGTTTTTCACCCCCGAACTCAATGGTTGCAAAGGGTCGAGGAATTATTCCTAAAGGTCCTTCAAGTTCAGGTTCGATACCCGATTTTCGGAGTCCTAAGCCAACGTGAATTAATTTTTGAGCAGTTTTGCTCATGTCAGATGGACGGCTATCTCCTTCTACAGATTCTGCGAGTTTCGAAACTCTGTCTCGAAGCCCTGACTCAACTCTTAGATTGATCGACTCCTTACTGCTCATGGCTTCTGTACCGGCTCAATTAATATATACTTTTTTAACTTATACTAATTGAGTATATTTTGAACAGTGTTACTTGTCTAGCCCATTTTCTCTTTTAGATTAACTACTATTTCTTTAGATATGACCTACAGCATCAACGAAATTTTTAATATGATCTACAGTATAATTCAGATAGGAAACGATTCTATAGGCTCGCTCCACGCCACTATTTTTGTGCGTGCAATTGGCCCAGTATGATCCTTGTCGACATCAGATGGGATACACATGCTGGGTCAATCCTACCAATGAGTGAACTCAAAAACTTGACCGCGGAACTCCGTGCAGCCCGAGAAGAACTGGTCCGTCGAGAACGTCACCACGGTACCTCTGGTGAAGGCGGTCTCACACCCGAAGTCGACCCAGCCTTCCGTCGACTACAGACCCTATCTGCTGAAGAACTCACCAGACACATTGAGCGGCTTGAGCGGGATCTTGAGGATTTGGCTGGTGGAGTTGACGCATGGAAGGACGCTATTGATGATTCTGATGATTAGTCGATATTTGATTAGGACGACATGATCTCTTCGTCGGCGTGATTTTCTGACATGCTGTTAACCAACAAAACCCGGTATGTAGTTTGTAGGTTAACATTCTGGCAAGCCAATCGATAGCGATACTTATCGGCCGGGTTGAGTAGGTATCGTATCTTAATGTTCACGACCGTTTTTCACCAACTCGGTTACCGATAACTCACTTCACCAGAGCTCAAACTTACTCTCCGAGTTGAACTTTGACGAGTTGAGAATATACTTCTTCCTGACGGTGTTCATTAGCTTCACCGACCAACATACCGACTCTCCAACCGAGATTCTCCCATGTGAGTTTTTGAAGAGTCTCCTCGTCATACTCTTTCCCGTCAACAGCGTCGTTCCAGCCCTTTTTGAATCGGCCGCGACGGTAGTTGCGCTCAGGATCTACCTTCCTAATATCTTCATCGTAAGTTAACCCAGAGAACATATTCTTGGTTGGAAATCAGTTTCAGTTAATATAGCTCTTTTCACGAGCGGCACCATCCAAGTGAAGTGTGATTTCACATAGCTCGTCGTCGTTTTTCTCAATATTCGATCACAAAACAGAGTCACTACCGAAGAAATAACAGAATAAATTTGAGACTGTAAAAGACTCTAATTTAT